>CAZFDQ010000093.1:0-5592 GCA_964518205.1 uncultured Pseudomonadota bacterium
ATTCGGTTGCTTCACTTCCCGAACGTTTTTGTTTCTTAGCAAGTTTTTGCTCTTTGGTCATGATTTTTTCTTTAAGTCTTGCTGCTTTACCAACTCTATCACGAACATAATAAAGTTTAGTTCTGCGAACATCACCATATTTTAAAACACTAATTTTAGAAATCTTTGGTGAATAATAAGGGAAAATTTTTTCAACACCAACTTTGTCAGCACCCATACGACGTATAACAAAAGTTGTTGAAATTCCATTATTATGAAAGGCGATAACATCACCTTTAAACATCTGAATTCTCTCTTTATCACCTTCTTTGATCTTTTGAGCAATTTCAATGGTATCACCTACTCTAAATTCAGGAAAACCTCTGTCTTTTGCTCCAAAATCCAATATTGTTTCTTTAGTTAGAAAATTCGGTTTCATTTTGTATTCCTTGCCATGCAACTTTATAGTTGTTAATAACAACCCTCTAAAGACCATAATAATAGTTTAATATAACCCTATTCGTACCCTTTATCAACCTTGATCAATAATAAAAACAAATTTTACAAATATTTTCAAGTTTTCACATTCAATCCCAACCAACGATCCAAAATAATTGCCACCGCCGACCTTACAGAAAGATGGTTATAATCAGTCATCCCCTTGACAGGTAGTAATAAATAATCACTTCTATTTACAATGTCTTGGCATAACCCCTGCCCAGTTCCAAAAACGAACAAAATGGGACGGTGTTGCTTGAAAACCAATCCTTGACTGTAATAATCAATCAACTTTTCAACCTCAACATCCGTTTCTTTTGCCGACGTGGAAATGATCAAGGGC
This sequence comes from uncultured Pseudomonadota bacterium, assembly GCA_964518205.1. Taxonomy (GTDB): domain Bacteria; phylum Babelota; class Babeliae; order Babelales; family UASB340; genus CAZFDQ01. Next base: position 821 of record CAZFDQ010000093.1, read on the forward strand.
TCTACACCTTCAATCTCTTTTATTTTTGTTACAACATCGTCCAAATTTAGCGCAGGAACAACCTTTTTTACCGCCACAAATCTACTCAAATTATATTCTTTCCCTTCTCCTGAGCGCCAAAAATCCAGGAATTGCTTTAAAATTTTTTGCTGATCTTCAAGCTCGCTTACAATAAAATAATTTTTAATTCCATATGTAGCCCCTGAACGCGCAACATCGTGAATATCAAGCGAAGTTATTGATGTATTTCCCCGCTGACCACCTTGTATCAAAACACCCGTATGCATCAAAGCAACATAGTGATTTGGTATGAATTTTTTGGCCAATTCAATATCTTTTGGTAAAGGATTACTTTGCACAAACCAATCAAACCTATTTTCAACGGTTTTTTTTGCTGCAGATTCTGCTCGCCACTTTTCAATTTCAGCATGATTACCAGAAAGAACAACCTCTGGAATTTTTTTCCCTTTCCACTCTACAGGCAAACCATATTCAGGATAATCAAAAAACGAGCTACTAAAAGATTCTTTTTCTACTGATTCAGCTTTGCCAACAACACCTGGAAGGTATCGCAAAACACCCTCTAAAAATACTTGTGCCGGCAAGTCTCCACCCATTAAAACATAATCACCAATCGAAATAACTTCGCTTGCATAATAGTTTTGAACTCGTTCATCCATGCCTTCGTAGCGAGGACAAACAAGAATTAGATGATTTAATTCGGTATCGTTCGTACCCATTCGACTCGCTTCTAAAAAAGCTCGTTCAGGGCGAACGGACTCTCGGCCCAATCCCATTTCATCTAACGCGCTCATCCCAGTACCAAGAGATACACATTTTAAAAATACCTGATCAGCCAAACTCTTCAAAAAATTCTGATCTAACTTTTTACCCTGAGGCGAGAAAAATATTTTATAAGCTTTGCCCCACTTATCCTCACAAGACTCAATTGCCTTCTCAATCACCTCAGGCTTTACTATCATCCCAACTCCAGGACCACAAGTTGGCTCATCGATGCGTTCTTTTACTTCACACATATCCGACATGCGAACAATATTAAATTCAACCAACTTTTTCTCTATAGCACGACCGATAAGGCTAGTGCTTAAAAATGATTCGTAAATTTCTGGAAATACTGTAATTATTGAAATTTTCATAAGAGCCCAAATGTAAAACTAAAAAAGCCGTTCATTCCTCAAACAAAATCAGAACAAACGGCTAACTTTATTAACTTAAAAAAAGTATTCAATCACTCTAAGATTTCTAAAACCGCACGCTTGCGTTCTTTGCTTGCGGCTGCATGAACCAATGTTCTAATGGCTCTAGCAGTTTTACCTTCTTTTCCAATAACTTTTCCTAAATCTTGAGGATCAACTCTTAATTCAATAATAGTTGCTTGTTCGCCACTAACTTCGGAAACCACAACACTTTCAGGTTTATCTACAAGCTTTTTAACTATGTATTCTACAAGTTCTTTTAGCATTTTCACTTCTCCTACACGAAAACATTACAGATTGAAAAACAACCGTCATGACAAACTGAACAAAAGGTTAAGCCGCTTTAACTTGCTTAACTCTTTTCATTAATTTTTTTACAGCAAATGAACAAATGGCTCCCTTGGATACCCATTCATCTATACGATCTGCATGTAATTGAACTATTTCATGTTTAACAGGATCATATGTTCCCAAATTATCTAAAAACGCACCATCACGCTTTTTCTTAGAATCTACCGCAACAACACGCCAATAAGGTCTGTTTGTTTTCCCTAGACGACTAAGACGAATCTTAACTGCCATGTTTAATATTCCTTCCAGCTATACAATATGAGCTCTAACTAATCAAATCAAAACTCGTAAACTTACCTAAAAAACTTGCCAAAACCACTCCGCTTTTTAAACATTTTAACAAATTGCTTACTTTGTTCAAATTTTTGTAACAATTGATTAATATTTTCAACATTAACACCTGCGCCCTTAGCAATTCTAAGCTTGCGAGAACCATCCAAAATAGCCGGCATTAACCTTTCTTTATCCGTCATTGATGATATTATCGCCCTAAAAAATTTCATTTCCTCCTGCCCCTTTTCCATCATTTCAGGAGACACTGAACCCATGCCAGGCATATATCGCGCAATTTTTTGCAAAGACCCAAGACGCCCCATCATATCCATCTGTGAAGCAAAATCTTTTAAGGTAAAATTTCCAGACATCATCTTTTTAGTCATTGTTTTTTGGTCTTGTTGCTCAATATTATCATTGGCTTTTTCGATCAGTGTTAAAATATCACCCATACCCAATATTCTGGAGGCCATACGATCTGGAACAAAACTTTCCAAGTCATCAATTTTTTCACCACACCCAACAAAAGAAATCGATTTTTTAAGCGCATACCTAAATGCAAAAGCCGCACCACCACGCGCATCACTGTCCATCTTACTTAACACTGCACTATCAAAACCAACAAACTGATTAAAAGCCTGAGCAACACGCAAAGATTCCTGACCCGTCATAGAATCTAAAACCAATAATTTGTATTTTGGATTTACTTTTGTATCAACATCACGCAATTCTTCCATCATTGTACTATCAATATGCAATCTACCAGCAGTATCTAAGAAAAGATGTTCATAACTATTTTTCTTAAAGTACTTGTAAATCTCTCCAGCTGCTTTTACAGGATCAGAACTTGATGCAAAATAAAAATCAACACCAACTTGCTCCGATAAAACTTTTAACTGCTCAACAGCAGCTGGACGATAAAAGTCAACAGATGCAAATAAAATACGACGGCTCTTGCCACGCTTTTTAGCTTCTTTTAAAAGAAAGTTAGCCATCTTTGCAATAGTTGTAGTTTTACCTGAACCTTGCAAACCCATAACCATAATCACAGATGGAATCTGAAAAGATTTGAGTGGAATTACATTTTTACCACCCAAAAAGTCAAGTAGTTTTTCGTGAACAACTTTTATTAACTGTTGACCAGGATTTAAAGATTTTTGAACCTTCAGGCCAACAATTTCATCTTTAATCTGATTTAAAAAATCATCAACAATATTGATAGGAACATCTGCTTCTAATAATGCCTCACGCACCTGCGCTATAGCCTCATCAACATTTTGCTCAGTCAACCGACCCTTGTCCTTAACCCAACTTAAAATTCCAGAAAACTTTTGCGATAAAAATTCAAACATCATTTACCCATAGTTAAATTTTGGTTATTTTTTTTATGTCCGGTTTCAACAGTATTTTAGCATAAAATTTGCTTTTTAACTAATATAAAAAAAATGCTTTATAAAAACAAATTCTTTTTTATGTGTCGCTCCTACGGGCTAAAAAAATTCGAACACAAAATCGCGGTATTAGCCAATAAACATTACAACAAAATATACATTCGCAAGCCCGTAGGGCGTCAGGTGTTAGCCGGTGTGCAAACGCTGGGAATAGAAAATTAAAAACACAACCCATCACATCAGAGCCCCGTAGGGGCGATACTAAAACTCAATGATAAAGACTGAAAATCAGAAATATTAATACTAAACAAATGTAATAATTTGGGGGAATTAAAATGGTGCCGGGAGGCAGAATTGAACTGCCGACACAAAGATTTTCAGTCTTTTGCTCTACCACTGAGCTACCCCGGCACACATAATCTAAATTTCAAAAAAGAAGTAGTGTTTGTATAGTACAAACTAGAAGCTTTATTGTCAACAGAATCTTGTTTTTTATTATTACTTAATAGTATAAATTTGTAAAATCGAGAAAAAATGGTACTCTTTTTGCATATATATAAGACTGAAAAGTATCTTTAATAAGTGATTTCGATCGAGGAACCCGATGAGCAAACTAAACGAAAAAATTCAAAAAATATCAAATGAATTTGAATCAGCTCTAAAAAATGCAAAGGACCTAAAAACTCTCGATAATATAAGAGTTCAATTTCTTGGCAAAAAGGGTTTTATAACATCTTTGATGTCAGAAATCAAAAATCTTTCCGTAGAAGAAAAAAGAGAGTTTGCACCAAAACTCAATCAACTTAAAAAAGATTCTGAAGAAAAAATAAAACAAACAAAAGAAGAACTTGTTGAAAAACTTGCAGCAGCAGCAAATTTAAAAAAACAAAACTTTGATGTAACTGCTTATAAAACAGATGCAAAAAAAGGCCACCTACACCCTTATTCAACATTTATTCAAGAAATAGAAGATATTGCTCTTTCTATGGGTTTTGATCTTTTAGACAGTCCAGAAGTTGAAACCGATTTTTATAATTTTACAGCATTAAATATTCCTCAAGATCATCCAGCAAGAGACATGTATGATACCTTATGGCTTAATGAAAAAAACATGCTATTGCGTACACACACATCTCCTGCACAAATCCATGCAATGCAAACAAAGCCTTTACCAATTGCAGGATTTGTTATTGGCCGAACATTCAGATATGAAGCTGTTGATGCAACTCATGACGTTCAATTCATGCAATGCGAAGGTATTTTAATTGACAAAAATATAACTCTTGCACATTTATTTGGTGTGGCTAAAAAATTTTTACAAAAATTATTCGATAAAAAAGATTTAGACATTCGCATAAGACCAGGTTTTTTCCCATTTGTTGAACCAGGCATTGAAATTGACATGCGTTGCCCGTTTTGCAAGCATGGATGCGGAGTTTGTAAAAAAACAACATGGCTCGAAGTTTTTCCTGGTGGTTTAATTCATCCAAATGTGTTAAAATACGGTGGTATTGATCCAGAAAAATATTCTGGTTTCGCT
>CAZFDQ010000094.1:0-3108 GCA_964518205.1 uncultured Pseudomonadota bacterium
TCTGTATAATACGAAGGAACAGCATTTTCTTCGTATCCACAAATAATCATTCGCCCTGATAAATTAAAACCTTTTTGTGCTAACATCGTTTCTAATTCATCAAGACTACGCGCTGTTTTATCTAGAAGCGCTGGATGGTACTCATGCGCGTATCGTCCTTCAGCATTAAATTCATAATGTTGAATAAAACTTTGAATAAAATCTTGATCAAAGTTGGCTTGAAGCGGAAAAACAAAAATGAAAATTAAAAAATATCTAGTCCATGTCATAAAAATCCATCATCTCTTCAAAATACTTTGACTTATTTTTGTCTTCCTCCTCATCAAACTTAGTTTTTGTTCTATCTTTTAATATTCCCAAAAGTTCTTTATAGGTTTTTATATCTTCTTGACGCTCTGCCTCATATTCTGTTCCACATAACTTATCCATAATAATTTTAAGATCATCATAAAAACGATACGCCTCATTTAAATCTAGATTTAAAATCTGTGCCAAAAAAAGTTTTCCATAATAATCAAAACTAAGAGCATAAAGATTGTGGTGAGCCGTAACTCCTCGCTTGTTCCAATAATCCTTAAGGAGCTCTATATTTTCAACATCTTTCTTTTTTTTAAAAGGCGAAAAACCACCCAGATATCGCCCCCAATATCCTCCATATTTTTTATCTAAAAATACTATTCCATTATCCAAATCAACTCTTGCGCATTCTATAAATTCGTTATAAAAACAAAGCTGGTCAGCAATAAACTCCCAATGCCCACCGCCACTTTTTAATGTTTCTTTTACACTTCTGTTATTACAAATTTGCATTATATAATCTAGGTTATAACCCAAATCCGCCCACTCTTTTTTTTCTTTATCTGTCAGCTGTTTAAAAATATCTTTAAACAGCTGCTCTAAATAAAGCCAAGGTTTGTGTGTTAACATATCAATAATCTCTTGCAACGCCGTTGCAATAAACTCCGGAGTCATGGTTGCAAAGAATTTTTCGCGAACTAAAAAAACTTTGGTAAAGTATTTTGCTTTGTGCTTTTTAAAATCTTGATATGTTTTTTCTGATTTATTCTGAATTTTTACATGCAAAGGATTTACTTTTTGATCCTGCACTGGTTCAACAGTTTCTTGTTTTTCTTGCCCAAATTCATTTGAAAGCCAATTTATTATGTCATCAGAACCGGTTGTTACCTCAGATTTGTCTTGTTCGTTATCAACATCAAATAAAGCACTCAAATTTTTTAAAAAAGACAAATCGATGTCATCTTGCGCAAAGGCAACAGCGGGCAATGAGGTAAAAAGAATAAAAAATAAAATGTATTTATTAAATTTAAACATTTTTTGATAATTCTTTCTTTATTTATTAAGCACACCCCCTAAAGGGGCTTATGATACATTTCTGATTTATTAACCACGTGCTGAAGCACGAGGCTAAAAACCATAGCCCTTTCAGGACAAAAACTATTTTAATAAAAGAATCGCACTATTCCAAACCAACAAATCTTTTATCATTACCCAATTAAATTACTGTTTTCACACAAATTAAAAGCTTCATTTTTATATCTTAAAAGTCCCGAAGGGACTACGGTTTTTAGCCTCGTGCTTCAGCACGTGGTTAAATAATCCCTCGCACAACACATGCCCCTTTAGGGGCAGAACTAAAAATCATTTAAACAGATATTTTTCATCATACTTAATACCATGCTTCTCTAACAACCTGACAAATTCATCATAAAAAGAAATTCGTTCATGATGTTTTTCTTGATTTGCAATATAATTTTCAACAACACCCAATAAAGAAGCACTTACAGCAAAAGCACCATATCCCGGTTGCCATGCAAATTTTGATTCCAAAAACTCCTCACTAATAAACCGAGAAGAACTACCTTTAACTTGTTGCATCAAAGAAGAAAGCGATATCGTAGGAGAAAGTTGTGTTAATATATGAATATGATTGGCGGTTCCACCAATTTCTCTTAATACACACTTTTCATTTTTTATTATTCCACCAATATAATTATATAATCTAATACGAAAAGATTTTTTAATTAATGGTTGCCAATCTTTGGTAGACCATATTATATGATGAAAAGAACAAGCATAAGTATGTCCCATTTAAATCCTTAAGCACAGCCCCTAAAGGGGCTTATGATATATTTGTGGTTCCGTAACCACGTGCTAAAGCACGAGGCTAAAAACCATAGCCCTTTCAGGGCATTTTTAATAAAAATTTCAAAAAGTTACAAATTAAATTCTTTAATTGTCAAATCTAATTCTTAGAAAATACAACCTTAGCCCTTTCAGGGCATTTTTAATAAAAAGTTTGCAACTTTATCCCAAATCAATAATTCTTTTTACCAATAAGCCCAACTAAAACATCATCCCCATATAAATCAAAAACCATATTTAAAAGTCCCGAAGGGACTACGGTTTTTAGCCTCGTGCTTCAGCACGTGGTTAAATAATCCCTCGCACAACACATGCCCCTTTAGGGGCAGAACTCACACCCTCTAGCCACCATCATAAAGCACCGAATAGCTTAGATTTAAAAAGCGTACAATCTGATTATTCAACAATCTAAAAGATGTTAAAACATCATCCCCAAATTTTTGATTACTGCTTTGCCCATAATCACGATTTAATTCAACTTCCAAGTCTTTTGTAAACTTTTTAACTTTTTCAAACAATAAAGTTTGCAAGCTCAATACCGATTGATAAGCAACTGCATTACCACCTGAAGCACTCACAACTTTACCTAAAATAAATGCTAATAATTCTTCAATAACACAAACAAAAATATTGTAATTATCACGAATTTCTTCTCTATCACAACAAAGCCCAACTCCGGATACAAAACATGTTTTTAGTTGTTCTAAATTAAACTCCAATTGACGCTCTAGATTTAAAAAAAATTCTTGACCTTCTCCATTCCATAATGTATTTATTTTTTGTTTAAATGAATCGGAAGCAAGACCCAACAAACCCAAACCTGATGAAACAACCGCTCCAGTTCCAAACCAATAAACACCATCGGTTATTCCATCTGCAATATTTTCTTTGCAAATTTGCCAAATGGTTTTGTCTTTATTGTTTCTTTTTTGCAACAAATACCAG
>CAZFDQ010000095.1:0-1572 GCA_964518205.1 uncultured Pseudomonadota bacterium
AGATGTTGAATTGCAAGAATCCATTAAGTTTTGGCAGACAGCTCTTTCGGAGTTTTCTGTTTTAAAACAGGTAACAAATCCTGGTGGGGGGGATGGTGGTTCTGGCTGGGGGTCGCTTTTTGAAAATACTGTTCCATTTGTTGAGAGTGGTTATATTTTATATAGAAAATTTTTGGAATTATATAAAGCTGATAACCCAGAAGAGTTTGCTTTAAGTTGGTCTAATATCAAACAACCTAAAAAATTAGCATTATTTTTTGCAGATCAGACATTACGAGTTTTAATGCTTCCAGTACACTTTTTAAAAAGAGTTATAGAAATTAACAAGCTTAAAATCAATCCGGCAATGAAGATGTTTTTGATGAGACAAAGTTTTGTTGAATTGTATGATGTTTATGTTGACCCGGATTTTTATTCTGCAGATCAAATTTGGCCATTGCGTACTATTTATAGAATTGCTCCAGCTTGGGGATATTGTCAGGCCAAAAATTATTGGAATGATAAAGAAAATTATACAAAAAACATGCAATGGCTTCCTGCACAAGAAAAGCCATTTCAAAAAGCAATATGGCTTTCTATAAAAGATGGATATGAAGATTTTGCATTATTTGTGGAAAACATATTGCAAAGAAAAGTCAGCTCAAAGATATTAAAAAATGTTGAATCTAAAACTCTGGGCTTGGTTAAACCATCTTTAGTTAAATTTATCTTTGATGTTGCAGTTCCAATGTTGACTTATAAGTATTTTCCAAAAGACGTTGCAAATCTTGAAAAAGAAAATGTTTTCAACCCAAGATATTGGGATTGGAACTATGTTGGGAATAGAGATTTTGAAAAGATGAGTGATGCTGAATATATTGAAAATAGAATTGTTGGTTATTTGGCAACAAGTTTAGGATCATATTTTGGTAAAGCATTTGCAAAAAATCATAATGGTATTATTAAATCTTTGCTTGCAAAAGGAAATATGTTTTGGGCAAAACTTTTTGTTGGTATAGGAGTGATAGATCAAGAAACTTTAGATAGCATTACTGATCTTGGTTTAGAAATTAAAGAAGAGATTAAAGTTTTATTGGGCGAGTGTAGTGATCCCATGTTAATTATGGCAAAACAAATGTTTTTTTCTTTGCTTATTCAGTGTGATGTTTTAACACAACTTGAAGTTGCTGAATTTGAGCAAGATATTATTGTTAATCAGATTAATGAAGAGCATATTGATTTGTTTACAGAAAAAATAGTTTCAACAATAGTAGATAATTTTGTCATTAAAATTGGTGGATGGGTTGGTTCTGGTGTTACCTGGCTTGGAGCAAATGTGGCTATGAAATATTATGGTCCTTTTTATCCAAAGCTAAAAGAATATGGCCATAATACTTATACAAAAACTAAAGAATATGTTTGGGGAACAGAATAGTTATAAAGTTGGCCGCTTGCTTACATGAATTTTAATCAACTTGGTTAACGCATTACTATACAACTTTGTTTGGCTTCATGATGACAACTTGGTTTTGGCTTGCGGCCTATTCTATTTCAATTCTAAAGGTTTCTGTTTTATCTTTGGATTTATTTTTT
>CAZFDQ010000096.1:0-1671 GCA_964518205.1 uncultured Pseudomonadota bacterium
TTTATTTTTTCTGCTATTTCGCCAGTCCTTCATTTCAAAATCAAATTTATCCCAAGCTCTTTTCCATGTAGCCCAACCCCAAACAGAATAATATTTAGAAAAAAAGTAAGCTTCTTTAGTTTTAACCTTGTTAAATAAATAATTTGTACCAGCCACCATCATTACTTTTTCTTCATAACGGTATTTTTCTAACATTAATTTGCAAAAATCAAAAAATGTTAAATCTGGAACACAATCGTCTTCTAAAATTATGCCTTCTTCAACATTTTCAAAAAACCAAGAAATAGCAGAACTGTTATTTTTGGCACATCCCAAATTATGTTCTCGAAAAAGAGTTTTAACTTCACATTCCCAATCAACTTGATTAACAATACTTCTAACTCTTTCACACTTTTCTTTTTCACCTGAAATATCAATCCTAGGACCATCCGCAGCAACAAATAATTTCTTTGGTTTTATTTTTTTTATCTGATCAAAAACAACTTGGGTAGTATCTGGACGATTAAAAACTAAGAACAAAATTGGAACATCAAAACTACTCTGCTTCATACCACAAACCTTCTAGAAATATTTTGGATTCATAGTAACATAGAACTAAAAAAGCGACCACAAAAAATAAAAAGGATAAAATGAGTAAACCAATAATATCTGTTGTTTTAGGTAGTTTCAACCGATTAAACTTTCTTAAATTAACCATAGAAAGTATTCGCAAAGAAATGCAAAATTATTCTTCCGAGATAATTATTATCGATGGGGGCTCTTCAGACGGAACTTTAAATTGGTTAAAAGAACAAAAAGATATTATTACCATAGTTCAACATAATCGGGGAAAATGGAACGGTAAAAAACTAGAGCAAAAACCTTGGGGATATTTTATGAACCTTGGCTTTAAATGTGCTCAAGGAAAATATATTTGCATGCTAAGTGATGATTGCCTTGTTGTTCCAGGTGCCATTATTAATGGTTACAATTTATTTGAAGAAAAAGAAAAACAAAAAATTGGAGCTATCCCTTTTTATTTTCGCAACTGGTCTGCCCAACAAAAATACTATGTTGGTAATCCGTGTGGAAACAAATTTTATGTTAATCATGGACTTTATCTTAAACAGGCCCTCGAAGATGTAAGTTACATAGACGAAAAAACATTTAAATTTTACTGCGCAGATATTGACCTGTGTTTTAAAATGTATCAAAAAGGTTATTCTATTATTCCTTCAGAAAATTCATATATTGAACATTATCCACATGCAACATTAAAAGTTCGAAAACAAAACAATCAAAAAGGCACTCAAGATTTAATTAACTTTAGAAAAAAATGGCAACCTGTTTATCCTGAAATAGATAATCACAACGTTGGATGCATAAAAGAAAAAGCTTTTGAGGATCAGTATCAAACAGGAAAACTTTTTAAAGCTATACACAAAGATATTGTAAAATCAAACCCAAAAGAATTCCAACTTCCATCATTTAAAACCAAACTCTATTGGGCTATAAAGTGGCATACTAAAAGCTTAAAAAAATATCTAAATTAAACATTCGGTTTTTTTAAAACACATGCATGCATATGATTATGAAAATAAGGGATCTTTCTCATAATTTTATTTGCAATATTTCCAAATCTACGAATTCTTTTATCTTTTGAAAAAAACAATCTACCAAAACAATGATACA
>CAZFDQ010000097.1:0-3438 GCA_964518205.1 uncultured Pseudomonadota bacterium
ATTCCATCCCCGGATTGGAATTGGTTGGTTTAACAGGCTTACGCACTCCCGATGTGCGTGAATATGTGTAAATAGAATAGAATTAGACAGTGTTGGAATAACGATGTAAAACTGAAGCAGCTAAAGTTTGGTATGGAACTCCTTGCTGAATTGCTTTAACTTTAAGCTTGTGGACTACTTTTTCTGATAGTCTAAGATTAATATTTTTAGTTTTATTTAAAGTAAAAGAGGCCATACTTTGATACTTGGCTTTTTCTTCTTTAAGCTTATCTACACTAATAAGATTGCCTTTATCAAAATCGGCAATAATTTGTTCCTCTTGCTTGTTTAGTTCAAAATATTTCATTTTGTTTTTTTAATTATTAAATACTTTTTAGTTGCCTTTCGACTAGGAATAATAGTTTTGAGAAAAATCTTTTTTTCGTCCTCAATAAACGGAACTAAATATACATATTCATTTATATTAATCACTAATATTCTCTGTACTGGATATTTTTTTTGATTCTTGTGTTTTAAAATATCCAAAAGCCTATTCTCTGAAAGAGCAATTAAAACTTCTTCAAAACTAACTTCGCGCTCCTTCTTAAGTTGCTCGTTCTTTTCTTGATTCCAATCAAAGTAATTCACTAACCTAGTTTATGACATTTAATACTATTTGTCAAACTATGTTTGTAACTTACACACCTCCGATGTACGCAAATTCCATCCCCGAATTGGAACGTTTTGGACGTGACTTTTATTGCGCTTACACATTCCGCTTACGCACTCCCGATGTGCGTGATAATGTGCGTGATAGATAACTAAGAACAAAAAGGTAAATAATTATCTTTAGTGATAACTTGGAAACTGGCGTTTTTGTAAGTATTGAGCCAATCATTTGGCGGCTTAACCTTTTTCTTCATCCATTTTATTTCATAACCATAAAGCTTGCCTCCACGCTCTTCTACCCAATCTATTTCTTTTTGATCATAGGTACGCCAAAAATAATTATTACTGTAAAGCGATTGATAGGCTTGCTTTTTTATTCGTTCCATAACAACATAGTTTTCCCAGAGTTGTCCGGTATCATTTCTTAAATTAATGGCATTAAAATTATTGATTAGTGCATTACGAATACCATTATCGTAAAAATAATAGCGTGAAGTTTTGTATATTTCTTTTCTCAAATTTCTGGAAAAAGCCCGAATATTGATAATAATAAAGGATTTTTCCAATAAATCTAAATACCTAGCAACTGTGTTTTTGTGAAGATCAAGATGATTGCCTAATTCATTTAGGGAAACTTCACTTCCAATTTGAAACGCCAAAAGACTAAGTAAATCTCTGAGTTTCTTGGAGTTTCTAATATTTTCCAATTCTAAAATATCTCGTAATAAATAATCATTCACCAAATTATCAAGATATTCTCTCTTGGCTTTGAAAGAGCCTTTAATAAGAACTTCGGGATAGCCGCCATAAAGTAAATGCTGACTAAATATCTCGTCATAATAAATTCTATTTTTGGTTTTGATAATTTCTTTAATTGAAACCGGGTAAAGTTTAAGTGTTTTTTTTCTACCAGTTAATGGTTCTCCTAATTGATTTGCCAAATCAAAAGAAGCAGAACCAGTAGCAATAATTTTCAAAGTGGGAATTTCATCAACTAATATTTTTAAATTAAGACCGATTTGATCAATTTTCTGTGCCTCATCCAAGATAAGCAAGGAGCAGTCTTTATCAATAAAATCCTTCATTAAGTTTAGATTTTTAGCAGAAAAAGTATCTTGTACTACTTTTTTATCCCCTTTAAAAAAGGCAATTTTTTCTTTATTAAAAAATTTGTCTTGTCTGATTTTATCTAGAATAAAGGTTTTGCCTACTCTTCTTGGACCATAAATAACCAAGACTTTACCCGCTTCTAATTTGCTTTTTACTAAGTCAAAAATAGTTCTTTTGATAATCATAACTGCCTTTATTTATCTAAATTCGGGCACTTTATTGCCCATATTTAGGTAAATAATAACATATTATCTGGCTTTGTCAAGGAAAAAGATAACTAGGCCTAAATTCCATCCCCGAATTGGAATGTTTTGGACGTGACTTTTATTGCGCTATTTCATCTTGGTATTTGAGCTTGGCTCTATCTTGATAAAACACGGCTTTGGCAAAGCCTTTTTTGACTAAGACCGCGTTAACCAACCGCCGGCCATCACGACATAACAGGCTGGTTGAGCAAGATTCAAATACATAGGCCAAGATACGGCCATATTTGTCGTCTTGATAAGAGTCGTACTCCAAGCTAACTACTTCCCCATCAATTAGGCTTTCCAAATACTGCCTTGACTTTAAAAACCCAGGCTCGCCTCGATTGGGAGCATCTATGCCCAACAGGCGCACTATTTGGCCGCTTTTAAGCTCTAACGTGTCGCCATCAATCACAGTAGCCACTGTGCCTTTTTTGGGAAAAATAACCGTTGACTGGCTGTAGCCACCCCTGTCTTTGAGCCTTACCAAATCGCTCTGCCAATCCCAACCCAACACGCTTGCCAAAATCAGGCCCGGGATAAAAACAGTGGGAATGCCCAAAGCCAACAGAATCTGGCGAGTGAGAGATTTGGGTTTTGCCTTGAGTTTTGTCTTAGTTTTTGTCCTGGGCATAGAAATATTTTACAGTAAGTTCTTGTAAACAAATAAAGTCTGTTTTGCTGTTTTTTGCCAAGAGAAATAGCTACTTCTTTGAAAAGCCAGTTTTGAATATTTATATCTCAAGCTTTTGTTTATAATTAAATTGCTCATTGCTTTTGATAATTCACTTTCATTATTAACATATAAAGCTGATTGGGCGGCAATTTCCCTAAATACAGGAATATCACTACAAATAATTGGGATTCTACAGGTCATTGCTTCAACCAAAGGTAATCCAAAACCCTCACATAATGAGAGATATACCAAGGACAAAGCGCCGTTATAAAGTAAATTTAATTCTACATCAGAAACATAGCCTAATAAGAAAACATTTTTATCTGATTTAACGCCTAGTTTATTGGGTCCAACAAAAACAAGTTTTGTTTTAGTATTATTAATTACATTTTTTTGAAATGTTTCTAAAATAAGCCGAGATTGCTTTCTTTGCTCTATATTGCCAACAACTAAAAAATAATTTTCTTTAATTCCGAATTTTTTTAAGATTGTTTTTCTAACCTTTTTTTTATCAAAAATATAGTAAAAACACGAGTCAGCGGCTTCATAAATTACATGAACCTTCTTATGATTAACTGGATATAAGCGTAATAATTCTTTTTTGGTGCTTTTAGATACACAAATAATAGCGTCGGCTATTTTCAAAGAACGCTGAAAAAAATACCTAAACGCCATGCGTGTTTTAAGACCAAACCAAAGCGGATTTTTTTTGAAGCATAGATCGTGAACCGTAACTACTGTTGGAAGGGTTTTTTTCCA
>CAZFDQ010000098.1:0-17458 GCA_964518205.1 uncultured Pseudomonadota bacterium
CATTCCTTTTTGCCCGCTTGCTTCAACGCCCGCAGGGCGGGCGCGACGGCGGCTTTTTTAAATAATGCCTAATTTATTCTTTCTTTTTCTTATTGCTTCTTCTCCTCCCTCTAAAACTTCTATTATTTCTTTTCTTATCGTATCATTTTCAATAGCCCCTGTCTTGTATTCAAAATCGGTTTTTTTCTTCTTTCTAGCAACAACAATTTCTTCGCTATCACCACAAACTACTAAATTTGCATTGTGAGATACTATAAAAATTTGTCTTTTTATCTTTTGTTTTCTGAGAAAATCAACAACATATTTTGAAATTGCCCGAACATCCAAATCATCTTCAGGTTGATCAAGCATTATCGGATAATTATAATCATCAAATTTAAAAATAAATTCAAGCAAAGCAATCATTTTTTCCCCGTCAGACATATCGTTAAAATATACTCCGTCTTTAGTTATGCTTTTTAAATAATTTATTTTAAATCTATTTTTAAACAATTCTAATAAAATCGTCTCTTCGTCTTTTCTTGCTTTCAGCAATAAAGAATTTGCTAATATCCCAGTCAGTAGCTGTTTCAATATCTCTTTGTATTTTATTTCATCAAATTTAAATTCGTTAGGTTTTTTAAAAATTGCATTGACTTGCTCGTATTTTCTTTTTTCCTTAGAAATATTTTCTTCTTTAAAGGTTATAGAATTATGATAATTTATATTTTCTTCTAAAAAATTCAAAAAATCGGAGGTATTGAAATCAGAAATTATGTTAAAAGTTGAAAACTCTAAATTATCAATTTTTATAGCAAAATTTTCATACTCGCTGCTGTATTTCATATAATTATCAACAAGAGTGTTTTTCTTTTCCGCGTAATCATCGCTATATTTATTTTTTTCTTCAGTCAATTTAATAATCTCTTGCTTAGTTTTTTCTTTATCTTTCAATTTTTCAGTCAATTCTAAAATTGTTTTATGTTTTTCAACCTTTTCCTTTAATGGTTTTAACTTTTTACTAATTTCTGACAACTCTTTTTCTTTCGTTTTTTTATCTTCTTTTAAATTTTTAATTTCTTCATCAATAAAATCTGTTTTGAAATTTTTATCAGATTCTTTTATTTTATCTTGAATTTTTTTAATATAGATTTCGGAAAATTCAAACTCAAAAATATTTTTTGCGGTTATAACTTCTTCCTCCTTTAAAAGAGTGAACGAATCTATATTTTTTTGTATAGTCAATATCTCTTTTTCTTTTTCTGTTTTTTCTCTGTCAAATTTTTGATAATCGCCAATTTCCTTATCTGTAATTTGACCTATTATCTTGTTGATAGAATTTATTTTTGCGTTTAAGTTTTTAATGTCTGTTTCTATATTTTCAGATTTTCCTAATTTTTTAAGTCTCTCAACCGTATTTTTGCCAGAATTTCTTATTAAAATCAATTCTTTAATTATTGAGGCTATTTCTATCGCGTTATTATCTTCAAATTTTTTATATTTTTTTATTTCATTTGAGAAATCATCCTTATTTCCAAATAAATCAATAACAAATTCTTCAAAATATTGATCATTGTCATAAACTATTTTTCCTAAATAACCTTGCGGAATAAATAAAACGCCTTTTTCTTTTTCTTCGCTTTCATTTAAAGTGTTTGCAGTTGAATCTTTCCAAAATAATTTAAAATTTTTAAAATTAAAAAAATCTTCTTTTGTAATTCTTTTATTCTTGCATTGAAAAAAATCAATCGAATAAGCGATATTTTTTAATAAATTTGATTTTCCGGTCGCCCTGCTACCAATGATAGAATTTAGGTTTTGGTTAAAATAAACAGTTTCTTTTTGTGTACCATTTTCATATTCCGCTCTATCAATTATGTTATAATCCGACTTATCCTCTGGTTCTAATTGCTGAATTTTTACCCTATCATCTAACTCATAAATAATTTGTTTCAATCCTTCAAATGTTGGATCTGCTTTTATCCAACAAAATTTATTATCGCTTCTCTTAAATAACTCATCGTATTTATGAGCGTCTGAACCGCAAATGCATGGCTTCAATGTTTTAAACTCTTTTATGAAATCTCTTTCAGTATTGTGTTTTTTGCCAAGCCCCCAAGCGATTGTATTTTCATTCGCAGAAAATAATCCATCTGATTTTTGAATTATAACTTTTCTAACCAAATGATCTTGTCCGTCCCAATCAATTTTACTTAAATCTTCATCGGAGGGAACAAAAACTAAATATTTTTCTTTAAATTTTGTTTTCCTGTTATTGAGTAATGCCATTATGTCTTTATCGTCCACAACGGCAGTTTTCATTCCAATAAATAAATCCGTATCAGTTTTAAAATTTTCGTGTTCCTCTTTTAACTTTTTACCTAAACTCTCCAAATTCGCTATTTTTAACTTTTGCTTTTCATCTTCATCTTGAGGATTTCCTTGGTAAACAAAATCAAGTTCGTGCAAAAAACTTTCTTCAATATCTTGAATTGAAACATCGCTTGAAAAAATAACATGAAAATTTATTCTGTTTGTGCCTACAAGTTTATTGAGTCTAAATTCAATATTTGGCAAAATCAGAATTTTTTGTATTTTTTCAATTTCTTCATCTGTAAAACTTAACTCTTTTAATTTTGAAGGTTTTAAGTATTCACTTTTTATTTTTTTATATCCTTCTATGCAAAAATAATCCGTTATTCCAATAGCAAAAATATTATTCTCTAATGCTTTTTTGAAAACATTTTTAACATAATTATCAAAATTATCTCCAAATTGATTATTGAGATATGAAAACGGCGTATGTATTTGTAAATCCCATTTTCTCCAAATTGAGCCTCTTATAATATCTTTATTTTCCATAATTTTGTATTCTATTATTTGCTAAATCAACATACTTTTTTTCTTTCTCGATTCCTATCCAATTTCTACCAAGTGCTTTTGCAACAATCGCCGTTGTTCCGCTTCCCAAAAATGGATCTAAAATCAAATCTCCTTTATTACTTGCTGAGAGTAAAACTTGCTGAATTAGTTTAAGTGGTTTTTGCGTGGGATGTGCTTTTATTCCATTTTCGTCTTTTAACCTTTCGGGGCCACGACAAATTTTAAAAACCCAATCCGTGTCTTTCATTTGCTCTCCGCTGTTCATCTGTTTTAAAAATTCATTATTGAAAGTATAATTTTTACAATTTTTATCTTTTACCGCCCAAATTAATGTTTCGTGATTGTTTGTAAATCGTCTGCCATTAAAATTAGGCATGGCGTCAATTTTTACCCATATTACATCATTCAAAAACCACAATCCTAAATCCTGCATAATTTTGCCGACACGAAAAATATTGTGATACATTCCCATTACCCAAACTGTTCCCGTTGGCTTTAAAATCCTTTGACATTCTCTGAGCCAATTTTCTGTAAAATTATCGTATTCCTCATAACTCTCAAATTTATCCCATTCATCATTTACGGGGATTACTTCTGTTCCGTTTTCTCGCAAAAGTTTTCTATTTTGAGGTAATTGCAAATTATACGGCGGATCGGCAAAAATTAAATCAAAAGAATAGTCGGGGAAATTTTTCAAAACTTCTATGCAATCGCCATGTATAATTTCGTTTTGAGGAAGCATAAAAATTAACTTTCCAATTTTTCTTCAAGCAAATTGGCAATGGTCTTATAAATAATTTTTTCAGGAGATTTTTCTTTGAAATAATCAAGCAATAATTTTAATGTTTTCTTTTCAGGAAAAATTGTTAAAATTATTTCGTTGAAGATAACATCATCTTGAAAAATTTTCCTATAAAGACTTGGCGACAGGTCTTTTATTTCTTCAAATGAGTTTTCGGCATCAATGTCAAAATTTGTTTCAGGAAAATCTGGAATTTCTTTTTTCCATTGTTCTAAATATTGCAGTATCTCGTCCCATATATTTTTTTGTTTCAAAAAATCAAATAACTCAATGCCGTAGAATAAATAAATATCAACGCCATAATCCCGCAACATTTTTTCAAGTTCTGCTTTATAATAATTCTTGTTTTTTTGTAAATCTGGATCAATAAAATAGAAAATTCCGACAAGATTCTTCTCGCCATACTTGCCAATCATTTCGTTTAATTTTTTCTCAAAGTTTTCTATTTGCCCTCTCTTCTTAGTAGAATCATGGTCGTCTCTAATTTTTTGCTCAATAAAATAAACTTTATCTTTGAATTTAAAACACTGATCAAGATTCAATTCGTCATTATCGCCATTAACAAATTTTTTCTCTAAAATTTCATAGCCAAATTCTTTAAAGTATTCTTCAATCGCTTCTTCAAAAGCGTCACCAAAACGGATTTCATGGGATTGGAGTAAATTCTGTAAAATTTTTGCCTTTGGTTTTGTTGGTCTAAAAAGCCCAATATACCTACTTGGATATTTCGCTATTTTTTCAATCAATACTGCCTTTGATTCCTCAAAAATAGTTTCGTTAAAAATGTTTTTAAATTTTTCGTATTGCATAAATTTATGTTAAATATTTTTTAATATAATCATTCCTTATTTCATCAATTAGAATTAAATTTCCATTTTTATCTTTTATGTGCCAGTATGTCCAGCCATTATTTGAAGCTTTGCCTAAGATTTCGGCACTTACTTTATGAATTGAGCCGACTTTATCATCACATAATAAAGTTGCGTCAGCTAAAATTTTGACTTTATGCTTTTCATCTTTAGAATATAAATAATCGCCAATATTTATTAGTTTATTTTCGAGCAAATTTCCAAAAGGAACTTTTGGCTTTTTTTCTTCAATAGGATAATTTAATAATTCATCATCAAGCGGTTTAACTTTTTTGATTCTCTCGTTTGCTATTTTGATATAAAAATCTTCTTTTTCTATCCCGATAAAATTTCTTTTCAATTTTTTAGCTACAGCTCCAGTTGTTCCACTTCCCATAAACGGATCTAAGACCGTATCGCCAACATTCGAAGTTGATAAAATAATTCTAAAAAGCAGGGCTTCTGGCTTTTGAGTAGAATGAGCCTTTTCGCCATTTACTTTTATTCTTTCTCCGCCGTTGCAAATAGGAATATACCAATCGCTTCTCATTTGTTTGTCGTCACTAAACGCTTTCATTGATTTGTAATGAAAAGTAAATTTTGATTTTTGATTTTTGGATGCCCAAATCAATGTTTCTTGCGCGTTATTAAAACGAGTGCCTTTAAAATTAGGCATTGGATTTGTCTTAATCCAAATAACATCATTTAAAACCCACAATCCAATATCTTGCATGATTTTTCCGACACGGAAAATATTATGATAACTGCCAATAACCCAAATTGAGCCGTCTTTTTTTAAAACTCTTTTGCACTCTTTCAGCCAGTCATAAGTAAATTTATCGTATTCTTCAAAAGAAGAAAATTTATCCCATTTATCATTTACAGCAGAAACTTTTGTTTGATTTGGACGATAAAGCTCGCCTTGTAATTGTAAATTATAAGGCGGATCGGCAAAAATTAAATCAACCGAATTTTCAGGCAGTTTTTTTAATTCCTCTATACAATTGCCTTTGATTATTTTGTTTAGATATTTTTTGTCCATAACTATTTCATTAAATCATCAATGCCAACTCCAAGCCCTTTGGCAATTTTTACCACAGTTTGAATCGTTGGTCTTGTTATTACATTTGATTCAATTTTTGTCAGCGTTGTATAAGGAAGCTCGGCTTTTCTGGCGAGTTCGTCCTGCGTTAGGCCTTTTTTGTTCCGTATTTTCTTTATTTTATCCCCGATATTTTCTTGATTATTGTTTTGACTTTTCATAATTTCCAAAGTATGATAGTATTAGTATGAGAGATAATTTCATCTTTCATTTATATACTATCATGAAATCAATTTTTTCACAACAATTTTTAGGGAGTTCCTTGATGTTGCCCGCGAAAGGGTTGGGTGGGTCAAGGGCGACTAGATGTAGGAAACATCATCATAAGTCATAACCCATTTTAGCGAAGATTTTTCAAGAAGTTTCAATAACTTTTTATGATCTTTATCAATATAGTGATTTAAATATAAAGATTTCCCTTTTTGATAATATGGCGGATCAAGAAAAATAAAATATCTATTTTTACATTTATTTTTTTCCAACTGCCTCAAAAGAGTAATCCCGTCTAAATTTCTAACGGATATTTTATTTTTAAATTCCTTTATTTTTTCCAACCTTGAAATAATCGTATTTTTTGTAAAACGGGCTTGAACATTCCAGAAACCCGTTTGTTTCATTCCGCCTATCGGCCCGCCCTCAATAATGCCCGAGCGATTTGTTCTATTTAAAAATAAAGTAGCAAACGCTAATTCTTTGATTGATGATGACGGATTATTGTAAATTTCTTTTTGCTTTTTCCATTCTTCAATATTAATATTCACTTTTTTAATTTTGTTTATTAAAAAATCAGTATCAGTAATAGCAATTTTCCAAAATGCAAAAATAGCTTTATCTAAATCATTAATAATAATTCTATCAACCTTGCCCGAAAACAATAATTTTAAAGAAGCTCCCGCTCCGCCCGCATATGGTTCAACAAGGATAATTTTTTCATCTTCAGAAAAAATTTTTTCTATTGCTATGCACAAAAAACCCGCCAAGCGAGTTTTTCCGCCAGGATAACGAAACGGACTTGAAAATTTAGATATTATTTCACTTTTTTCTTTTTGCATTTTGTTTCTTTAACACTACCTTATTATTTATATCGCCCCAGAGAATTTCAAAAAATTCTTGTAAATTATCCCATTTGCCTTTTAATTCACTCGAGCTTGGTTGAGTTGTTGTTGAATGAACATACTCATGAAAATTTTCTATTGATAAATAACTATTTTGCCCAGTAGCCGAACCTACTTTATTTATGTTGTTAAATTTCTTTTTATCATATTTTTTACCTTCCAAACTTTTTACTACCCAGGAAACTTTTTGATTTATTGTGTCATTCTTCTTAAATCCATGGCTGTTCATTTTTGCATAATAATCCAAAGATATTTCCAAAAATACCCTAAAAAGTACTCCGACCGCATTCGGAACAGCATTTTTGGAATCATCAATCAACAAATCATTTTTCAACTCACAATAAATGTTATTTATTTTTGTTTCCTGAATTTGCAAAACACAAGTTTTCGGAATCAAGTAATTCCGAAGTAAAGATTTTGGAATACTGCGGTTAGTACCATTATTTGTTGGGACCAAAGTAGATTCCTTACCAAAGAGATCTTTTTTGGTTTGTTTTTTTATTTCATCAGCAACTCTTTTGTAATCATCTTTTGTTATTTGCTTCAAATAACTTTCAATTTCTTTCGTATTTAAACGCGAAAATAATTTGTCGTTGAATTTACCTTTTTGTAGAACATCAAAAATAATAACTTTCAATTTTTTATCAAAATCCTTGTCTTCGGTTTGAAGCTCGCCAGTATCGTTAAGACTAAACCCAAAAGTAGACCAAGCGGGACTTTGCTCAATAAGCCTCCAAAAAGTTGTAACAAAACCATGCCCCAAGACCTGCTCTTTTAATTCTTCTGGAAAATCCAAGTCTTTTATTCTTTTGGTAATTGCGACTTTTAATAATTCTTTTTGACTTGCGTTTCCTCTACGAGCATTATGATGTGCCCTCTCATTATCACCCCAAGAAACCTCGTTATTGCCTCTTAAATGCTTTCTGTCGATATAACGAAATCCTTGATACTTGTCTTTCGTGATTAAACATTCAAGTTTAAAATTATCATTTATTTTAATTCTTGATTTCAACCCATTAAGTTTATTTTTGAGTTTTATGTTATCTGTTAGCTCTGGGTTATCCAAAAGTTTATAAACTGCGAGACGGCGGTTTCCTTCCAAAACTATATTTTTTCCGTTTAATTCATAGATAACAAGTTTTTCAAGTTGGGGTAAATCAAACTCATTCACCACTTCTTCGGTTAATTCGGCTAATTTAAAATCTTTCTTGGAAAGAAAATATTCAATTAACTCTTTTTCCGTTTTATTAAAATATTTATCTGGAAAGCGAGCATTTTCATCCCAAAGAGAAAGATCTTTTATTGAAATATTATTTTTTGTGAATTTATTTACCATATTTTTAATTATTACAAACTACATAATGTAAGTACTCAACGGTTTTATTCGCAGTATAGTTTCTATTTTCCGACTTATCGGCCTTGAAACGATTATATTCTTTCGTAAAATTACCGTATTTTCCCCGCAGGCTCATTATTTCTTGAATATCGTCCAAAGTCATTAAGCCCTCGTTGTTATAGCTTAGAAAGATATACTTTGCCCTTGCTTTTAAAATCAAATCCTTAAACGCTTTTTTTACTTGCGTTCTTGAACAATAAAGCGATTTTTGATTTTGATACTCGCGCAAACCAGTTTTTCCGTGAATTTCAGGATTATCATATTTTGCGATAGTTTCAAGCATATGATAATTTGTCGCATATTGTCGTTGATTATATGGTGGATCTAAATACAAAATATCTCCCTTAATTTTTCCAGCAACCAAATTTATATCCTCATTAAAAACTTCATGATCTTGATCGTTTATTATCAATTCAGCGGGTTTCAAAATTAAATTATTTTGTGCTGTCTTTTTTAATTTTTTCAGAAAAGCACCATATACGGAAGCCGTATTTGCGTATTTATCAATTGACTCAACTAAACTTGTAATCAAAAAATAGTACTCGTCATCAGAAATTAAATTTTGCTCTTTCCAATTTTCTATCTTTTGACGGATAGCGTCGCAACGCATTCCGTTTTCATCAGAAAAATATTGTCGTGGTTCTATTTGATTTTTTGATCCTCCAAGACAATAATTTTTATAAATAAATCCTTTTACCCCTTTTAAATCTGATAAATGATTGCAAACAAAATTTTTCTTATTTTTTATATCAATACTTTTTAAATTAGGAATTTCTTTTGTTAGTTTTGCAAATTTCAATTCTCTGTGATTTCCTATATAGTGTCTATTCAAGACATAACTGTAATATTGAATATCATTTGCGATAATTTTATAACCTTTTCTTTTAAAATAACTTCCAACAATTCCAGTTCCCGCGAATAAATCACAAAAAGTATCGCAGTTTTTATCAACTACTTTATTTATGGATTCTTCTAAAAATTCCAACAATGATAATTTACTGCCGATATAATTCATAAAATTTAGTTATGCAATAAAATCACAAAACATGGTACCTTATAATTTTTTTCGCCGAGATTTTTGTGCTTATAAGTAAAGTTAATTTCAATCGGATTATTTAAATCAGTTCCGTTGATAATTTCTCGGATCTTATCAATTGAAACATCTTCATCAATATAGACGACCAACAATCTCGGATCAGCCCCAAATCTACCCTCATCCTGATATCTATAAAGATATTCAGCGACAAGTTCGGGTTTTTTAATTGCCACTTCTCGCCATTCATCTTTAAAATGTCTTTTAAATTCATTTGTCGGACTTTTTGCGACTTTTTGATCAAAAGAAACTCCATTGATAAAGAAATCAACACCCCGTCTATGATTCAATGTTGGCAAAATATTATTATTTTTTTCAAAAATCAATGTTTCTATAAAATCATTTCTGACAGTGTTGATTTCTTTTATTCGTCTGTATTTTACCGCAGCAACTTTCACTTTTTCATCTTTAACGAATCCGTTTTCTTTTTCGGAATTTACTCTTTGCACAAACTCGTCAAAAGCGCCTTGCGAAAATGGCCATGCGATATCGCCCAATTTCAACGATTGCCATTCTTTGATAAGCACATCCATTGCATTATCAGCTTCTTTTCCGCTTTTGTATTTTTCGGTCTGTTTAAAAATATCTCTGATTATCTTTTTGCTTTCCTCATAATCCCAGCTATCAACGATAGATTTCCAAAGCTCTTTGGTATTTAGGTCTAAAACCTTTTTACCTGCATTTTTCCCTCGACTAATGGTTTTAAATCTCAAAGACGAAATTGGCTTAATATCATTTAAGCGCAATAAATATTCTGTTGCTTTTTCCTGATTACCGATGATTTTTCTTGCCAAATCATCTGAAAGTTTTGATTTTATGTATTCCATAATTATTTTTTGAAAATTAAAATATATTCGTGTTTAAAAATATAATAATCGCTTGAAAGCGCTCTATAATGCCAAATACCTTCCTTGTTTTGTTTGGCGCGGTTGCCAACCATATTTTTTATTATAACGCTCTTCAAAGTCATTCCCAATTTTTGCGCTTCATTCATGCAATAAAATCCCAATGGAATCCATTGCCCAGCAGAATATTTATCGCCAATAACAATCGCTAAGTATCTGTTTTTATCTAAAATATCTATTGTATTTTTTAATACTTCCGCAAATTTAGCCAAAAACTCTTTTAGAGATTTAACGTTTGATAAATCATCTTTCAAATCGCTAAATTTTATAATATCGGCATAAGGTGGATGTAAAATTGCCAATTGAACATTTTTCTTTGTGTAATTTTTCAATATCACTTTTACTTTCTCAAAAGTTTCAATTTTTGTGCTATCGCCTGTAATCAATTCAGAAAAATTATTTTTCGGCTCAATATTTTTACCAACATAATCAACAAGTTTTTTCTGTATATCAATTCCGATAAAATTTCTGCTTAAGCTCTCTGCTTCATAAGTGGTTGTTCCGCTTCCTAAAAATGGATCAAATACAACATCATTTTTCTTTGTGTATCTCAAAATTAATTGATGAGGAATTTGAGGAATAAAATTACCATGATAAAAGCCGTTGTGTTTCCCAGTCTTATCTCTTTCGGGAATTATCCAAAGACTATCAGTCCAGATTTCTGATTCTTTCCATTTATCCAAATTTAAATCGTTAAAAATTGGCATGGTTATTTATTCGTTAAAGTATCTAAAATAACATTCAACGCATTGGCTATTTTTTAAACAATGATAACTGGCGGAGAGGGAGGGATTCGAACCCTCGATACCTTGCGGTATACCCGCTTTCCAAGCGAGCGCACTAGGCCACTATGCGACCTCTCCGTACCGATAATTTATAACAAAAACAGAGAGAGCTGACAATTACTTCCCCGCTCCCACCAATGCCTCTACCCTCTCCTCTATTGGTGGGTGGGTCATGAAGAGCTTTGCTATACCTTTGCTTCGGTTACCTTTTAAGGGGCTTGCGAGCCAGAGGTGGGCAGTTGCAGATGATGAGTGGCGCATCAGGTTAGGGTCTCTCGCTATTTTAATAAGGGCGTTTGCCAACCCTTCGGGGTACCTTGTAAGCAATACTCCGGAAGCGTCTGCCAGGAATTCCCTCTTTCTTGATACGGCAAGCTGGATAAGAGTAGCGGCTATCGGAGCGAGGATGGCGCCGACTATGGCGATAATACTGAAAATATCATTATCTTTTTTCCTCCTGCCCCCGAAAATACTTGCCCGGATAAGCACATCGGAAACGACGGAGATAAAGCCGACAAGCACGACGATAACCGTGCCGACCAGCATATCCCTATTGCCTATGTGCGAGAGCTCGTGGGCGATGACGCCTTCGAGTTCGGAGCGGTCTAACCTCTCAAGCAGACCCTCGGTCACTGCCACTACGGCGTGCTTCGGGTCGCGCCCGGTAGCGAAAGCGTTCGGCGCTTTTTCCTTCACAATATAAACCTTCAGCATCGGCAACCCTGCCGTTATCGCCAAGTTCTCGACTATGCGGATAAGCTCGGGATTGTCTTCTCTCTTAACTTCTCTCGCTCCCGTTGAGGCGATAACTATTTTGTCCGAGAACCAATAACTCGCGATACTCATCAGCGAGGCAATACCGGCAAAGATATAAAGAATAGTCGAGTCGCCATACGCCCGGCTAACAACCCAGCCGAAAGAAATAATTAAAACGAGGAAGCCGATAATAAGCGCCCAGGTCTTGCGTATATTGCTATCTTTTTGCGTATAGATGCTTGCCATTTAAATTGGCTTAGAACTTAACTTTTACATTCTCCCTCTCCTCCTCGCTATCAACTTCAAAGAAAGGCATTTCTTTGAACCTAAACATATTGGCAACAATACTTGAAGGAAAAGTATGTATCTTAATATTAAAGTCCCTGATAGTTCCGTTATAGAATCTGCGAGAAGCCTGTATTTTGTTTTCGGTATCGGTTATTTCTCTCTGGAGATCTAAGAAGTTGGCATTTGCCTTAAGGTCCGGGTAATTCTCGGCGACGGCGAATAAAGTCTTAAGGGTCGAGGATAGCTGATTCTCCGCTTCGGCGCGCTTTATCGGGTTGCCGTCTGTTTTCATTACATCGGCTCTAGCTTTAGTTACATTTTCGAGAACAGACTTCTCGTGCTCCATATAGCCTTTTACCGTCTCCACAAGATTGGGGATAAGATCGAAGCGGCGCTTAAGCTGGACATCAATGTCCGAGAGAGCTTCTTTTGCCCTTAATTTAAGGACTGTAAGGCGATTAAAGGCAAGAATAAGCCACATTAAAACTAATACCGCTACGCCTATTACTAATAAGAGAGTTGTAGTCATTTGTTTTTACTTTTTAATATTTATAGGTGAATTATACCACCATATCGCGCTCCTTTTAACCAAAAGCCCCCTTCATTAAATTCGGGGGCTTTCAGTTTTAATCGCTTTAGCGAAGCTACATTCCCATCATTCCTCCCATACCCGAGTGGTCATGGCCGGAATCGGAATCTTCCTTTTTAGGTATTTCGGTTATTGCAGCACCTATAGTCAAGTAGTTTGCGGCAACCGAGATAGCATTGGTAAAAGCGGTCTTAGTAACCTTTAACGGATCGATAATGCCGTTTTCTTTAAGGTCGCAGATATCATTGGTGATAGCGTTGAAGCCAAACCATTTTTTATCCCCCGCCTCTTTTTCAATGCGAGAAACAACGCCAGAGACATCCTCGCCGCTGTTTATGATTATCGCGTTAAGAGGAGATTCAAGCGCTTTCTCAAGAATTTTCTTGGCGGCAGCTATTGCCGGCTTGTCTTCAGAATCTTTCTCGATAAGCTTGGATACATTCCAAAGCGCCATTCCTCCTCCGGGAACAATTCCCTCTTCCATAGCGGCGCGGGTAG
Source organism: uncultured Pseudomonadota bacterium (assembly GCA_964518205.1). GTDB lineage: Bacteria > Babelota > Babeliae > Babelales > UASB340 > CAZFDQ01. The sequence continues at coordinate 13,040 of CAZFDQ010000098.1, forward strand.
CGGCAACGGCATCTTCAACGCGCTGCTTGAGTTCTTTCTGCGCGGATTCGGTTGGAGCGCCAACTTTAATAACAGCAACTCCACCGGAAAGCTTTCCGAGCCTCTCCTTAAGCTTGTCCTTATCATAGTCAGATTCCGTTTTTTCTATCTGATTCTTTATCTGGGAAATACGCTTGCCTATTTCTCCTTTGGAGCCTTGGCCGTCAACAATGGTAGTGCTGTCTTTAGTGGAAATAACTTTAGTTGCTTTACCAAGAGCGGTTATATCAACGTTTTTAATGCTTCTTCCGAGATCTTCAGAAACAAGCTCGGCGCCGGTAACAGTAGCGATATCGGCAAGCATTTCTTTTTTCCTGTCTCCAAAGCCGGGAGCTTTGACAGCTAAAACATTAAATATTCCGCGGAGCTTGTTAACTACAAGGGTAGCAAGAGCTTCCCCTTCTATATCATCAGCGATAATAACAAGCTCTTTCTTTCCTCCAGCAACTATTTTTTCAAGCAAAGGAAGAAAATCTTGGACAGAAGATATCTTTTGGTCAGTTACCAATATATATGGATTTTCAAGAACTGCTTCCATTTTATCAGTATCGGAAACCATATACTGGGAAATATACCCCCTATCAAACTGCATTCCTTCGACCATATCGTAGGAATTGCCGATAGTATTAGAGTCTTCGATAGTAACTACGCCATCTCTGCCTACTTTTTGCATAACTTCAGCTATCAATTTGCCGACAGCAGAATTTTTAGCGGAAAGAGTAGCAACTTCTTCTATCTTCTTAACGTCATCTATGTTTTCCTTTTGGGATTCAAGATTTTTGATAACAAAATCGGTCTGGTCTTTAAGGGCTTCGGAGAGCTGGATAACATTAAAACCTTTCTCCTTAACAGCTTTTTCGCCTTCTTCTATCAAGGCATGCGAAAGGACCACAGAGGTGGTAGTTCCATCTCCGACATTATCGTTGGTCTTATCAGCGGCCTGCTTCAAAAACTCTGCACCGAGATTTTCATATTTATCTTCTAATTCGACTTCTTTAGCTACGGTGACTCCGTCAAAAGTCACCTGCGGAGCGCCATACCCCTTTTCAATAACAACAGCGCGTCCTCGAGGACCAAGAGTTACCTTAACGGCGGAAGCGAGCTTATCGATCCCAACCTTAAGAGCTTTTCTTGCATCATCGTTGAAAATTATTTGTTTGGACATTTTAAGATTTTTTTATTTAAACGACCTTATTTTTCTATTACGGCAAGGATATCATCCTCGCTTCCGACAAGATATTTCTTGCCGTCAATTTCTATTTCGTCGGGACCGTATTTTCTGAAGAGAACAATGTCTCCGACTTTTACCGACATCGGGTCAATTTCGCCCTTGCTATTCCTTTTTCCGGGACCAATAGCGAGGACTTTCCCTTTTATCGGCTTTTCTTTATCTGCCGTATCGGGAATAACTATGCCCGAAGCGGTTACTTTTTCCTCTTCTTCCGGTTCGAGGAAAACATGGTTTGATAATGGTTTAATGTTCATATTTTTCTTTAATGTTTTTTCGACTGTTTCGGCGATAATAATATAAAGCTTTAGCCGATTCTTTGCAAAGGTGCCGACGATTAATTAATTTTATAGCAAGTTTCTACGCGATCTTCAGAAGTAATAACCCTCATTTTTCTTCCGTCTGCGGCGAGATAAGAAGCATAATTGCATATTTTTTTAGACTGAATAGACCGCGCTTTTTTTTCTAGCCAATTTCCCAACTTTCCTGATAAAATTTTTTCAACAATTCGCGCCGGCCATTTTTTTTCACTGCCAACATAAAGGCAGGACGATCTATACTCAAGGATTTTACCGATTATGCCAATATTATCTTTAATAAACGATGCGCACATAGCAGGATTGCCGTATACCGGCACTATTTTGGTATACAGTTCGCTTTCATATAAATTCTCCGGCTCGCTCATTTTAAGCGAAGAAACGGATAAAAAATGGCTAAGACAAAGCTTGTCCGCCTTAACGCTTTGGCAAGATAAATTTTCTTTATTATCGCTCTTGTTGCGTACTTGGAGAAAATCCAAAAATATAAGAGTAAATGCCCTACAAAGATAGGTCCTGCCTTTTTCTGTGCCAATAATTATATCTATATCGGAATTTTCTCCGGCGGAACCCATGGCGCAGGAGCCTGAAAGAACCGCCAGCTCCACAAAGGGAATCCAAGAAAAAAGAGATACTCTTTTTTTAATTATTCTTTCTTTAGCGCTTGAAAGCATGCTACTTATATAATCGCAGTTAGCCGGCCTACTGGCAAATCATTTAGGTGCGTTCTTTTTTTTTAAAGATATAAAAAAACAGGGTTCAAATTGAACCCTGTTTGATAAAAATAAATTTATCCAACCTTTGCCGATCTTTTATCTTTGTAGAGGAGCTTGTCCGCTTTGTTGATAAGATCGGTTAAAAAATTTTCCCAAAATTGGGTAGCGGATGAATTTTGCCTTAACCAGGAACTGTCTGGAAATTTAGCTTCAGCTATGCCGAAACTGCAACTTATGCCTGTTTCGGGCAGAGAGTTTTTTATTTTCTCAATAATCTTGAAACTATCTGAAAGGCTGGTTCCCGGTAAAAGAATAATAAATTCGTCACCGCCATAGCGTCCTACTATATCCGTTTCTCTTGTATGCTTCTTGAAAACTTCAGCAACTTCCTTGAGAGCTCTGTCTCCTCTCAAGTGTCCAAACTTATCGTTTAACTGCTTAAAAGAATTTAAGTCGGCCATTACAAGACAAACCGATATGTTTTTCCGCGATGCCAATTTAAGAGTCTTTAAGGCAAAATCTTTGAAAATTTTCAGTCCGTAGAGCTCGGTAAGCGAGTCATATAAAACTGTGCTTGCTCCATTCCTAAGAACAAACGAGACAGCTTTAAAAAAAATTGCCCACCTTTCTAAAAAAGCCGATCATCATCATTTCCCTCCCTTCTTTAAATATAAAAGATCTGCCAGGCCTTAATAATCCTGACCGTGTTGCTCTTTATACAATAATTTTGGTAAATTGTCAATAAAGGAGGATCTACTGATTACTCTTCAATATCCGGCTTATCAAGAGATATTGGTTCCATACCCGCTGAATCTCCCGCTATGCGCAATACGTCTTTATCTATCTTTCCAAGCTCTTTATATGCCCTGTTATACATGCCAACCGAAGTTCCTAAGTGAGTTCCTAATTTTTTCATAAAGTCTTCATAACTTGAAAGATGCCTGCCGAGATCCTCTACTCTTTTTCTTATTTCTTTAGCAGACTCTTCTATCTGCAAAGCCCTTAGTCCCTGCAATACTGTCTGGAGATAAGCAAGAAAGCTGGTAGGAGAAACTATAATAACTTTTTTGTCTTTAAACGCGTACTCTATTAAATCTCTTGTCGCAACTTTTACGGCACCCACTTTATTAACAAGAAGGTCATAATAAATAGCTTCTGAAGGGATAAACATAAAAGCAAAATCGGTAGTGTTTTCTTCGGGGCGAACATATTTTGAAGTTTCATCAATACGTTTTTTAAGATCTGCCTTAAACTGCTTTTCTAAGTCATTCCTTACGTTTTGATCTTTTTCATTAAGTATCCTCTCGTAATTCTCCAATGAAAATTTGGAGTCTATCGGAATCACTTTCTCTTTTACGAAAACGACGGCATCCACTATTTCCCCGTCAGAAAATTTATATTGCATCTCATATGAATTAGGCGGAAGCACATTTTTAAGAGTCTCTTCCAAAAAATATTCGCCGAGAACACCCCTTTGTTTAGGGTTTTTAAGAATATCTTCCAACCCTTTAAGTTGATCTGCCAAACCGACAACCTGTTTCTGCCCTTCGCTAACTCTGGTTAGCTCCTGCGTTATTTCTTTTATTATCTTAGTGCTCTCGCTGAATTGAACCTGCATCATCTTCGGCACTTCCCCGAGTTTGGTATCAAGGGTCCTAGACAGCTCAGACATTTGATTTTGGAGAAGCATAAGCGAATCATTTTTAGGAATTTCCCTTTTATTACCTAAAAGCCTCCAAGCAATAAAGAATATGACGGCACCGACAAGCATGCCGGCCGTAATAGCAATAGCTGTTTCCATTAGTTCATTCTAAATCAAAAACAAGCGCGTTGAAATCGCACCTTATAATAACCAATGAATTGAATGTTAACTACGCTTTGACAGGCTTGTTTTATTGCAGGCTTTCCGAAGTAGACATAATTTCCTTGATAGTAAATTCAAAAACCCAAATATTAGCGCCAAAACTCTTTTTTTCAGATCCGTAACAATCTAAAGAAAACATGCCCGATCGCTGGGGAGCAACTTCTATGCCTTCAATATTAGACGGCGGAACTTGGCCGATGCCGTCTATCTCGCATCGACTGGCATTGATACAATCCCACATAAGCTTAACCGATT
>CAZFDQ010000099.1:0-7759 GCA_964518205.1 uncultured Pseudomonadota bacterium
TGATAAAACTATGTCAGTGGCACAAAAGCTTTATGAAGGTATTCCTCTTGGGGATAAAGATAAACCCGAAGCTTTGATAACATACATGCGTACAGACTCCCTGAGAATTTCTGATACGGCATTAAAGGCTACAAGAAAATATATTAAAAATAAATTTGGTGCTGATTATTTGCCAAAAACATCAAACATATATTCAAAAAAAGGGGCACAAGACGCTCACGAAGCAATTCGTCCAATTAACCCAGAACTTACACCACAGTTTGTTGCAAAATATTTAACGCCAGAACAAGCAAAACTTTATACTCTAATTTGGAAAAGATTTGTGGCATGTCAAATGAGCCCAGCTCAATATTTCCAACGCCAAGTACAAATTTTGGGTGGAAAATATTTATTTAAAATTACAGGTTCATCATTAGTATTTGATGGTTTCTTAAAAGTTTATTTGGTTGAAGAAGATGAAAAAGATATAAAAATTCCAAAAGACATCAAGGAAAAAGATCCAACTCCGCTTAAAAAAGCTGACAACAAACAACACTTTACACAACCACCACCACGATATTCTCAAGCAACATTGGTTAAAGAATTAGAAAGATTAGGAATTGGACGTCCAAGTACTTATGCTGCAACACTTTCTACAATTCAAAAGCGTAAATATGTAACAGTAGAAAAAAAACGTTTTCAACCAACAGAACTTGGAAAAGCTGTTACAAAAATGTTAACACAAAATCTTCCTGACATTATAAATGTAAAATTTACAGCACACATGGAAGAAGACTTGGATAAAATTGCAGACGGAAAAATTAAAAGAGATGACGTTTTGTTCGAATTTTACGATAAGTTCCAAGAAGACTTAGAAAAATTTGGAGGCAAAGTACAAAAGCAAAAAGCTCTTGAAATAGACCTTAAGTGCCCTAAATGTGGAAAGTCTTTAGTAATTCGTTTTGGTAAAACAGGTGAATTTATTGGCTGTTCTGGCTATCCAGAATGTAACTTTACGTCAAACTTTAAACGTACAGACGAAGGAAAAATAGAATTGATTGAAGAAGAAAAAACAGAACAAGTAAGTGAACTTAAGTGTCCAAATTGCGGGAAAAATCTTGTAAGAAAAATCGGAAGATTTGGTCCTTTTTGGGCATGCCCAGGATATCCTGAATGTAAATATATTCACCAAGAATCTTTAAAAATGCCTTGCCCTGAATGCGGCAGTAAATTAGTAAAACGTCGCTGGAAAGGTGGAAGCTTCTGGGGATGTTCAAATTATCCAAAATGTAAATTTGCAATCTTTGGTGAAGTTGAAGAAACAAAGTGTCCAAAATGTAATTCATCTTATCTTTTAGTAAAGAAAGATAAAGAAGGAAATATTACATTAAATTGCCCAAATAAAGAGTGTGATTATACAAAAAAAAAGTAAATTAATATGGATACTGAAATAAATTCAGGATGACAACGGATGTGAAATGCCACATTACAAAGTATAAGTATTAATACCTAGAATATGATATTGCACATTCTGTCGTCATCCTGAATTTACTTCAGTATCCATAATTTTTTTATAAATTCAAGCAAACATCCTTAATAACATACTTATCAAAATCCACATAGATTCTCCGGCAAAAACGCCAGACCAAAATGGTTGTTTTTCTTTTGATTTCTTAGTAAACCAAGAAATAACAGCACCTATCATCAAGCCAATAGTAAGGCTATTTGGCATCAAGATCCCGCCAAAAACCATTGTTGGATTAACTTTGAACTTTTTAAGTAAAACTCCATATAAAAATCCAAGAATCAAAACTATCCAATCAAATCCTACAGATTGAATTAATAGCGCACGAGATTTGCTACGTTGAGCAAAAAGCTCTGCTGATCCAATTTGAAAATTGGTAAATAAAAGCCACAAAATTAATCCAATACTTAATGATGTAACAACTAACCCTAACCATTGGTATTTATATATCTTTTTAAAGTCAATACCACACAATTGCCCTACTTTATAATCAAAAAGTAAATCTGTTGCTAATGCTGCACAAATATTAAAAAAAACACACAACATTGTTATTTGAACATAATCAATTCTGAACAAAAGCATCATTGGAATCATCGTAAAAGTTGCAAATCGCCCAAATGGAACAAGGCCAAGTTTTCCAGCTAAAAAGCTTATCTGGTACGTAAAAACAACAATTAAAATAAGCATTAAAATAATGCCTAAAATATTAAAACCAAAATAAGATAAAAACAAAATACTTAAAGCAATAATTGTTAATGGCTCAACATTTAATAAAAGCTTAAATAGACCATTTCCACTTTTTTTTGTTTTATCCTTTAAATTGTTAAATCCTGCTAAAAAATTATATCCAGAAAATTTTTTAATCTTGCTCCAAATAATCCCTGGATACTTCAAAAGCCCTAAAATAAGTTCACAAATAACAAGACCGCTACAAAACGCCATAATAAAATCACCATCACTTAAAACAGGAAACAACCTAAAAGGCAACAATGCATCATGATGATTTAAAGGATATAAAACTAAATAACGCGAAAACATTCCAACCAAAAGAGGAAAAACTATTTTAAGACCCAAAATAAAACCAATCGCCCAATACATAGGAGAAACAGCAATGGCTAACTCTTTTCCTAAAAATCCTCTAAATAAATAAAAAGTATGTGGCAACAAACCTTTTATACGCAATAGACCATCCCGCAAAAAGCATACTATCCAACTTGCACCAAAACCAAGAAACATACCTTGTGATTGTTTTTCTTGGGATTGAGAAGTTATTGTATTGTAAATCAGCTGACTTACCGGAAACTCTAATTGATCTTGAGCGATAAACTTTTGCGCAAAACAACGAGCAAGCCAAATACCAAATCCACCAGCAGACAAACATAGAGCAACTACAATAAAATAAAAATATAAAGGAGCCTGTATCCAAGAATTAAATAGAACCGGATCTAAAAAATACAATGTTGGCAATGTAAATCCTATCCCAATACCAACAATTCCGCCCACAGAGCCAACAGTTTGTATTAAAGCTAGATCTTTATTAGTTTCAGCCTTGCTTTGCTGTATACGCCGAAATTTAAACAAAATAGTACTCATCAAAACAATAACTGGAGCAATCCAGGGACCCACCATGGTGGCAATAGACACATAAGTCAAAGTTGCTGTAGCAAAGATAGTAAAGATAATACTTGGAATTATAACAAAAAAATTCACATAAACCCCTTTTAATCAAACAAACCACAAACAATATTCCTTATTCCCATCGGCCAATCATTTTTAGAAAAAGACCGGCAAGATACATTCTTTATTATTAGAACGTCTCTGTCAAACGGGTGAAAACACAAACCAACACGCAATAAGAATCGCAACCCCGTCACCAATATTACTAATACATTGCATATTTTACCATATTTATTTACAATTAGAATTGGAAAAAGATATGAAAAATGCAAAAACACACAGTTTATGGAGAAAAGCTATGAAAAATAGAGAAAAAATGGCTGAATTCATCTCCGTTCTCACCATTTTTGGGGCAATTATATTCTTTTTAATAACCCCAAGCCCTACTATTGAAAAAGCAGACTCAATACCTAAAAAAACAAAAATGGGTGTAATTTTACCAACTCAAACATTCGAAATCGGACCATCCTATGATTTTGAAAACATGTTAACTTTAATTCAAAGATTTAGAAATATGGAAAAAGCTTTTCATTCCGATTTTGATAATTTTATTATAGATTTAAATAATCTAGCAAGTTTGAGAAAGGTTTTTAACGAATTAACAAAAGAAAAAATAAATTTCAGAAAATATTTACACCAAATCAAAGCTTTTTACAAAAAACCTTTTCCTCATAAAAAACGAACGTCATTAAGATATTATATGCGAGTTATAGAAGAAAGTATTGATGAATTAGAAGAAATGATCGAAAAGTTTAATTTAAAATTAACTGCTAAACAAACCTAAGAAAGAGCTTGTTGTAAAAATTTTTCAATTTTTGCCTTATAAATTTCTGGATATTCTTTATGCAACCAACAATGCCTACACTTAGGACCTATCCACAATTTTTTACTATTACTTCTAGCCGCAGCATACATTTGCAAACTATCTGTTGGGGGAATAACTTCATCAACACATGAGTGAATAAAAAAGATTGGCTTTTCAATATTCTGTAAACTATCAATAGGTCGCATCTTATGAATATCACATTTAGCAATAAAACCAACCATCTTTTCAATTAATGGAGCAAATGGGTATGTTGGTAAATTCGACTTATAAGAAAAAGCATTATAAACAGCATCATGCAAACTCATAAAAGAAGAATCAACTATAATTGCATCACAAAGATTTGGCTCATATTCTAAAGCTTTTAAACAAGTAGAACCACCCATTGAAACCCCTAAAAGCACTAACGGTAACTGTGAGGGCAACATCTTATTTTGCTTTGTATTTGCTCTTAAAAATTGTGCTGCAGCAAGAACATCTTTATATTCAAGACAGCCTAAAGTTCTAAACCGACCTTCACTCTGACCATGGGCCCTAAAATCAAATAATAAAATGTTATAATCAGAAAACAAATCAATACAATCTTTAAATAGTTCTTTGCATCCCTGAAAACCATGACAAACTAACAAATTTGCTTTTGCATTCTGACGCTTTATAAAATGTCCAAAAAGTTTTAACCCATCACTTGTTTTAAAATTGACAACATGCAAATCTTTACGTCTTAAAAGCTCCTTTCTAAACCTTTTTGCTACCTCAGATATGCGTTCGCCTGTATAAAAAATAGTGTCTGTTGGCAAAATTAAATTTTGCAATGCAAAATATGCAATTACAACACTTGCAATAAAACCAATAGGTAATAAATAAAAAAAGAAAACTCTTGTTAATTTACGAAAAAATTCGCTCACAAAGATAGCCCGTCTACATAAAGTTTTTTACCTGAAAGAAAATGCCAATGCATATGGAAAACACATTGACCTGCCCCAGCCCCATTATTAGATAATAGATTAAAATGAACAGGCTCTTTTTCATCCGCCTCTTTTTGTAATCTTTTTGAAACATTTTGAGCCATTTTTAAAATATGCCAAGACACAACAGAATCTTCTTCAATAAGATAATTGATATTTATAATATGCTTTTTGGGTAAAATCAGATAATGAATCGGAGCCTTTGGCGCAATATCTTCGATGGCCAAAACATACTCATTTTCAGCTATAATTTTGCTTGAAATTTGTTTTTGAATAATTTTGCAAAAAATGCAATCCGGATCAAACATCAACAACCCTTCAACATTTTTATAAGACTCATGTTTAAAATAAATGGTGCCGAAGGTCGGACTCGAACCGACACGGTGTCACCACCACGAGATTTTGAGTCTCGCGCGTCTACCAATTTCGCCACTTCGGCACTTTAATTAATGCTGTTTATAGCCTATCAAATAGTAAAGGATCGTCAAGACAATTAAGCTTTTATTCGAAAATCAAAAAACTCCCCGTTCGTCCTGTGCGCAGCACTTTAGTGCAAAATCGAAATATACGAACGAATAATTATTTTAGACTAAACAATGTTCGCACCCATTCAATTTCATGCTACGAATTTCGCTCAGGGCAAATGGCTTTTTAACAAATAAGATAAAAATCCTATACCAAACTAGCTACATTAAAAATCGGTAAATAAATCGACAACATCAAAAATACAATCAAAGCACCAATTACAACCATTAAAGCCGGCTGTAAAACAACCAATACAAACTGCAATTTACTTTTTAGTTCTTCCTGAAAAAACTTGGTTGCCCGTTCAAGCATTAAATCTAAATTTCCAGCTTGCTCACCAATACTTACAACAGCAACTAAGTTATCAGGGAAATATTTATTACCAACAAACATCAACGATTCTTCTAAACTTTTACCTTGAGAAACATAACTAGATAATAAAAAAATTTTTTCTTTAATGTGTCTATTTTTTACCGTTTGAGCAGAAAGATCTAAAGCCGTACGCAATTGAACTCCGGATTTTAAAAACATCACCATGTTCTGCAAAAATGAAATAATATCAGATAACAATAATATTTTACCTAAAAACCAAAAATTTAAAATAATTTTATCTTTTAATTTTTTTGCACAATCAAAAGCCAACCCCATCCTGGCAATCAAAATTAATCCTAAAAAACTTAATCCATAAAAAAACATACTCTGTGATCTGAAAAAACGACTCATCCTTATCACTAATATTGTTGAATCCGGCAACGGTTGTTCCATGGAAATGAATAGTGCTTCAAATTGAGGAATAACAAAAACAAAAACTCCAAACATTATCAAAATAGCAAAAGACAAAGTAATTCCTGGCAACAATACTGCATGTTTTAAACGTTTTTGCAAATCAATTCTATCATTTAAATAATTTGACAAGTTTTGCAAAACTTCTCCAAACCGCCCAGAGCCCTCCCCTGCCTTTATAGCTTGAACCATAAAATTATTAAAAAAAGAAGAATGTTTTTGCAAAGAGTCCGAAAATGATTTTCCTGATGCAACATCATTAATTAAGATCTTAGTAATCTTTTTTAATTTATTTGATTTAATTAACCTAAACAAAAGATGTAAGCTCTTTAATATATCTACACCACTATTAATCAAAACAGCTAACTGCGAAAAGAAAAAAACTTTTTCTTTTGCACCAATTTTTATTTTAACATGTAAAAACTTATTTAACGAAATAGATTTTGAAACTTTTGAATTTAAAAGAGCAACTCCTCGCTCTAATAATAAATCCTTTAAATGTTCTTGTGAGGCTGCAATTAAAACACCCCTTTTATTCTGACCTTCAATATTAATTCCGCGCCAAATATATTTTTTCATATCACACCTCCAAAATTATTTTTTTACCTCCAACTTCTCAAGCAAACCATCAAAGCTGATATCTTGATTTATTTTTATGCGCTTTCTTCGCACTTTTTTACCTACCAAAATAGAAACATCATCCTGTATTATTTTTAGCTTTTTTGCCAAAAATTTAATTAATTCCGCATTAGCTTTTCCATTTTCTGCAGCACTTTTTAAAAAGCATTTTAACAACCCAGATTTGTCTAAAACAATCTGCTGTCGACCTGAACTAGGAACTATTTTTATCTCGAAAACTAAAGCCACTAGACACCCTTTTTTAAAAAAAATAAAAAATATACCATTTTTGATACAATTCGAATTGCAACTTAATATAATATTTTTTATACTATGTTTAAAAGGTTACTTGAAATTTATACTGTTTACGCGCCCATAGCTCAATTGGATAGAGCGTCAGACTACGGATCTGAAGGTTAGGGGTTCGACTCCTCTTGGGCGCACCAGTCTTTGCCAAGGCTACGGATGGCTAAAGCCAGTAAGTTAGACATAAATAAAGACTTAGATAGCAAAAGTGCGAAGACAGCCCGATGTAGTTCCTTCTTAGGGACGTAAACTGATTGAAATACGAATAAAATTTATGCTCGGAGAGATGGCTGAGTGGTCGAAAGCGCTTGCCTGCTAAGCAAGTATCTTGGGAAACCGGGATCGAGGGTTCGAATCCCTCTCTCTCCGCCACTTACGCAATGGGCTAATACAATATCGCCTGCTTACGCAGGCTAAAAGAAAAATTGAAATAGATTTAAACTCATGCAGGGATATCATCCCGAGTGATTTTGAGTAGCGATTTTCAATCGCGCATCGAAAAATCGTATCGAGGGAGAGGTGGCAGAGTGGTTGAATGCGGCGGTCTTGAAAACCGTT
>CAZFDQ010000100.1:0-1806 GCA_964518205.1 uncultured Pseudomonadota bacterium
TATACCAAAAAGAAAATGCAATTATGAATCCCAAAAAAAGCCACATGAAAGCATAAATTGCATCTTTGTGTGCTTTCCACACTCCGAAAAAACCTTCTATGTACTCATCTTGTTTTTCTTCTTTTTTTATTGTATAATAGATAAAAGGTATGGAAAACATAACACAAAAAGTCACGACAATCATTCCGGAATATTCACACAAAACAATGTCGCTGGAAAAAAACCAGTGGACGAGTAAAAGCGAGAGCGAGCCGTAAAGGATTCCGACAAAAAGCATTTTCCACGGTCCTTTTTCAACTCTTTTTGGATTAATTAATGATTCTAACATATTTGAATAAAACAAAAGTCACTTTTAAATATTTGTAAAACATTAATAAGATTTATGAGCATATCTGTAGAAAATAATAAACAACTAAATAAGAGAATATTTATATAATTACTATTATTAATTTTTCATGGTTTCAAAAGAGGCGCGATTCAAAAAAATTGTCAGGGAGATTAAGAATATAAAAATTCAGGGGGCCACAAATATTGCTAAAAAAGCTCTCCACGCTTATCTTCTCATTCCGACAAAGCAATCTAAAAATAAACTTTTGAATTCCCGTCCAACAGAACCAATGATGGAAAATGTTTTGGATTTGGCTGAAAAAGGAATTCCTAAAAACCAGATACTTGCCCATTTTAAAGAAGCACAGGATAAAATAAATAAAAAAGTTTTCAGATTAATAAAAAAAGGCGACGTGATTTTTACTCACTGCCATTCTACAAATGTTGTTAACGCTTTGATTTATGCAAAGAAAAAAGGAAAAAAATTTGAAGTTTATAATACAGAGACCCGTCCGTTGTTTCAAGGAAGAAAAACAGCACATGAATTGAGAAAAGCAGGAATAAAAGTTACAATGTTTGTTGATTCTGCTCTGGGTGTTGCGCTTTCAAGAGAACAGGGAACAAAAAAAGCAGACAAAGTTTTTCTCGGTGCGGACGCAATAACAAAAGAGGGAGTTGTAAATAAAATTGGTTCAGAAGTTATTGCAAACATTGCAAGGGATAATAAAATTCCTGTTTATGTTATTGCCGACTCCTGGAAATTCACAAGCTCAAAAATTCCTCTTGAGCACAGGGAGCTAAACGAAGTCTGGGACAACGCACCGAAAAGAATTAAAATAAAAAATCCTGCTTTTGAGTTCATTGATAAAAAATATATTACGAAGGTGATTACTGAAGAAGGGAAAGTGATGAAAAAATGAAAATTAAATATAAGGTCCTGATAAGCTGTCTGGTAATTGTTTATCTAATTGCATTTATAGGCTCTTTGTTCACATCTGGAAATACAAATTCTGAATGGTATTTTAATAATAAACCTTCTATTACACCTCCTAATTATGTTTTTCCGATTGTATGGAATATTTTGTTTTTCCTGATTGCACTTTCACTTTATTTTGCATGGCTCAAGGCAAATAAAAAGCAAAAGAAAAAAGTTGCATTTGTCTTTGGATTAAATTTAATATTAAACGCTTTGTGGAGTTTTTTATTTTTCAAACTTCAGCAACCTGTTTGGGCTTTTGTTGATTTATTGCTTCTTTTAGCGACGATAATTGGGATGGTTTATGTTGCAGGGAAGATTGATAAGAAAGCTGGATGGCTACTAGTCCCTTATTTAGTTTGGGGGGTTTTTGCCGGGATTTTGAACTTGTTATGGATTTGAATCTACTATGAGTTTGAATTTGAGGCGATGAAATATGGGAATTTTTTGAGGAAGATGAAATGATTCTTTTTAATGTAGCCATACATAATTGTATTGTATTA
>CAZFDQ010000101.1:0-8512 GCA_964518205.1 uncultured Pseudomonadota bacterium
TGATACAAAAACATCACTCCCCTTACTTCAAAACACCAAAAACACGCCCAGGAGAGCCATAACACAAACCTTTTACAATTCAAAAAAAAATGTTTACATTAATAAAGAGATAGAGAAAAAAAGTTAAAAATTTTATATTTTTGACTTCCACTAAAAAAAACACCCCTAAAATGGAGCTTTGGATAAATATTAATATCTTGAGGAGGGTAGAAAATATGAAGTGTCCAAAGTGCGATGGTCTTATGGTCATGCAGTCGTTCTTTGACCACTTCATCAACTTTGAGGGTTGGAAGTGCCTCAACTGTGGGAAAATTATCGAAAAAAAAGAAAATACTATAAAAGACGATGCTTTTAGTATTTTCTATCAAAGACAAAAAGCAAAAAACCATAACGATTGATCCCTCGATACAATTTTGCTTCGCAAAATCACTCGGGATGAGCAGATATTGAAGGATCTGGGTGACACTAAAAAAATGAACTATTTAAGCATTCAAGGCAGCTACTCACAATTACAACTTGCTCTTTTTAGCGGGGGAAAATGTCTCGAATCAATAACTAAACAAAACTTAAAAGCTAGCTCGCAACTTATCCCTTTAATTGATGAAGTGCTAAGAAAATATTTTTTAAATTTAAAAGATCTCAATTTTATTTGCGTTGACCAAGGACCCGGCGCGTTCACTTCTTTACGTGTCACAATCTCTACTGTTAACGGAATAAGTTTTGCAAACAAAATTCCCTTGATAGGAATTGATGGACTCGATGCATTAAGCCAGGAAGTACATCCGCATCCTTCGACAAACTCAGGATGCACAGATGAAAAAAACAAAAAACATAGTCCACTCGTCCTGAGTTTGTCGAAGGATGCGGACGAAATCAAACAAATCGGCCAACCCAAATTACTTGTCACCTTGCTCAATGCATACAATAACGATGTTTATTTTGCCGTAAACAAAATTATTGATAAAAAGCCAGCGCTTGTACCAGAAATTAAAAAAGCTAAAGGCTACAAAAAAATTGATATGCTTTTAGAAGAATTAAAAGAAAATTTTGGATCTCAACAAATGACTTTTGTTGGCAACGGGATTAAACTACACGAAAATTTAATTTTAAAAACGTTCCCAAATGCAACACTATTGGATAAGCCTAAGGTTTGTTCAGCAAATCAAATTGCAAAAATGGCACTTAAAAATTTTTCCCAAAAAGAAAGGCTTTGCAATAAACTAAGCCCTTTATATTTAAAATCTCAAAAATTTGCAATTAAATAGATCGTATAATACCCAACCCAACAGTAACAGCTTCTACAGCTCGCAAAATGGTTGGGGTAAGAAGATATGTTTGAAAATCATTAGATTTTAATAGATCAATTTCAAACTCAGCCAACCCACTTTCTGGACCAAAGACCAAAAAAATTTTTTCAGATTTGTTTTGATGCAAATCTTTTAACAAATCAAAAAGTGGTTTACCATCTACATCAAAATAAATTTTTTTACCTTCACCTATCTTTGATAAAAAAGTTTTCAGTTCTTCTGGTTCCTGCAATTTAGGTAAAACAAAATTTTTAGATTGCTCACAAGCAGCTATCATGATTTTGTGTAATCTTTCAGACTCTTTTTCCCAATTAATCTTTGCTTGAACCTTTTCACCTAAGATTGGACAAATAAAATTTGCACCCATCTGCGCAGCAGTGTACACAACATCTTCAAAAAAAGATTTTTTTAATAAAAACGGACACAAAATAATTTCTGGGGATAGTGGCTTATTTTGTTCAATTTTTAAAATAGAGCCAAAAACTGTCTTTTTATTTTCAAAAGTTTTCGAAAGGATTTGAAGCTCTACGTTTATTTTGTCATTAAATAAAATAACTGATTCATTTGACTTTAAACGCAAAACTTTTGCAATTCGCTGGTGTAGGTCACGCTCAGTTATTTGTAATTCTTGATCGACTTTTAAACCTGTGGCTAGAGCAGATATATTGGAAACGTAGATTGCAAAAGTGTGTTTATCGGAATTATTCATGATAACCATTCCTAATCAAACGCAAATTCAATAATTTAATTTTTATCTTTTGTGTTAAATAATATCTTTAGAAGGGTTGTTATCCCGGACTTGATCCGGGATAACGACTCAACAAATCAATGTCTTACAAGCTATAAAAACTATTATTATTTCAAACAACTAGCTCTTATCTTTAAATCCAAAATGATAGGTTAAATATCCACCTACAGCAACACCTAATGTTGAAAGACCAACCCAATACCATTCTTTATTATCTTTTAAATGCTGCCCTAGTCTAATTTTAAAATACTCTGAAACCAAAGAAATTTTTTCAGATAATGATAATTCAACACCACCCGCGGCCTCTTCTTCAGCTTCCAACTCTTCCATATCACTTAAAAAATCATCCCAGTCACTAAAATTCACATCTTCATCTTCTGGCTGAATTTCCTGTATACCCTCTTCTTCTTCTAAAGTTTCAGTTTCATCTTGACCTGAAATCAACTCTTGTTCAACAACTTCATCTTTTATTGTTTCTTCTACATCTACTACTTGTCCAGCTTCATCATTTAATGGTTGCTTATCTTCTTTTGCAAAAAGAACAAAAGAACAAATAACAGAAAAAATTAATAAAAGAGATAAAATCTTTTTATTCATACAAAATGTCCTCTATGCTAATGAATGCACAATAATTTTTTACATATTACAAAATACTTTAATTACCACAAAAGAACATATAATTTTAATATAAAAGTAAATTTTGTAAAAACTAGGAGTTTTTAAATGATAAATAATGAAAAAAATGGCCCAACAATGCTAATTATCCTTGATGGCTTTGGATACCGCAAAGATATTGAAGGCAATGCTATTGCTGCTTCAAACATGCCAAATTGGAAAAAATGGCTTAAAGTTTATCCAAATAAATTATTAAATGCATCAGGAAAAGCTGTAGGTTTGCTACCCGGATATATGGGTAACTCTGAAGTTGGACACACAACAATAGGCTGCGGCAGAATTATAAAAACCGTTTTAGCTAAATTTCATGAAAAGATAGAAGATAAAAGTTTTTTTAAAAACGAACTTTTAATCAAAAATTTTGAAAAACTAAAACAAGAAAATAAAGCTTTGCATTTAATGGGGCTTCTTTCAGATGCAGGCGTTCATAGTCACGAAAAACATTTATTCGCATTAATAAAATTGGCAAGCACTGTTGGAGTTGAAAAAGTTTTTATTCATACATTTTTGGATGGTAGGGATACACCTCCAAAATCTGCCTCAACTTATTTAAAAAAACTTGAAACCGTTTGCAAACAATTAAACTGCGGAAAGATTGCAAGCATACATGGACGCTTTTACGCAATGGACAGAGACAACAATTGGAATAGAACACAGGTATCTTACAACGTTTTAACTCAAGAAAAAAATATAAATAACTTCAACTGGCAAGCTGTATTACAAAATTCTTATGATCAAAATATAACAGATGAATTTGTACAGCCAACACTATTAATAAAAGATGGCACAATTAAAAACGGAGATGGAATTGTTTTTTTTAACTTCCGCTCAGACAGAGCCAGACAATTAACAGAAAGTTTCATTAATCCAAATTTTGATAAATTTGCAACAAATATTACTCTTTCTTTTTTTATTTCAACAACACGATATAAAAAAGAGTTCGAAAACTTTAACAACCAAATTTTGTTTAAAAAAGATAATATAGAACATACTCTTTTGGATGAAATTTCTAAACAGACAAGCAAAAAAGTTTTTATTATTGCAGAAACAGAAAAATTTGCCCATGTTACATATTTTTTTAGAGGCATGACGGAAAAAAATTTACCCAACGAACAATACACATTAATTCCATCAATTAAAACAAAAAATTATATCAACAACCCAGAAATGTCTGCTCAAAAAATAACTGACACTATTTTAAAATCATTGCAAACAAATCCCGCATATTTTTATTTAATAAATTATGCAAATCCAGATATGGTTGGACACTCAGGCAACTTTGATGCAACAGTAAAAGCATGCGAATATTTAGATAAACAACTAAAAGTTTTATATGACCAAGTTGTTGAAAAACAAAATGGAACGATATTTATTACCGCCGACCATGGAAACGCAGAAGAAATGCTTGGTAAACATCAAACTTCTCATACAACCAATCCGATAATATTCATGGAAATTAATAAAAAACTGGAAAAAGCCAAGGAGGCACAACAAGAATACACAACCCCAACTTTGGGTCTTTCTAATATTGCCCCAACAATTCTAAAGCATCTAAACCTTAAAATTCCGCAAGAGATGGAACAAACAACTATTTTTTAGAGCAAGTTTTTTTCAAGATTTTTTTCAAACACAGAAAAATTCTTATTAATGGTTTCTTGATCCTGAATTAAAAAAAGTTCTGGATGTTTTTTTGCCATCTGCAAAGCATTATCAATCTGATGGTCTGTATAAGCGGTTTTTATTGGAATAACCAAAGACTTCTTTTCAAAAAATTTAAGCTCAAACAAAGTTCCAGCACCTGCACGACAAATAATAACATCAGAAATTTGATAATAATCTTTTATGTTTTGAGTATAACTAAAAGTTATTGCCGGAATTTTTAATAATTGATAAAAAGAAGGCCAATCGGTTTTATCTTGCATCCCCGTTTGATGAATAACTTGAATTTTATCTGCTAAATTTTGATTTTTTAAAAGCCAATCTTTAAACAGATTATTCAAAAACAACGAACCCTGCGAACCTCCCAGCAAAAAAATTGTTTTCTTTTTTTCGCTAAATTTTATAGAAAACCGTTGGCACCCCACTTGTTCACTTTGCTCACAGGCTTCGCTCAGAGCGAACGGGACAACTGAATTTTTCTCCCTGTTCGTCCTGAGCAACGTCGAAGAATACGAACAGGAATTTATTCTTTCTATTACCCCATTCTTATCAAATACCTTATCCTGCTCAGAAAATCTAACTGGATAATTTTCAAAAAAACATCTATTCGAAAACATACCAAACAATTTTTTTGATTGTTCAAAAGTTATAAAAATTTTGTTCGCTAAAAAACTTAAAGCCTTAATCGCTTTGCCCGGCACATAATTCAATTCATGAAGCTCTACAAATATTTTAAAAAACTTACCTGCAACGCAAACAGGAATAGCTATATATCCACCAGTACTAATAATTTTTTCTGGCAAATATTTTGCTAGATAAAAAAAGCTTTTGAAAAAAGTAAGAAATAATTGAATAAAAAATTTGGGATAAAGCCAAACTCTTTTACCTGGAAAGTTGCTTAAATTAAGAAAAATAACTTTGTGCAAAAATTCATTTTGCTCAACTATCTTTTTATCCAACTTCTTGCTGCTGGAAAAAAAGATAACACGCCCTTCTGGATTTTTTTTGTGCCACTTTTTGCCCAAAACTAGAGCGGGCAAAATATGCCCGCCCGAACCACCAGCAACTAAACATAAACACTTTTTCATTGTCCGCGTGCCATCTCCAAATGTTCTTTTACCGTTTGATCATCCGGCATCAAACTTAATGCTTGTTCAAAAGCTTCAACAGCTTCTAGTGTTCTACCCAATTTTAACAAGATATAACCTTTTGTATCTAAATAATAATATGTATTAGGTTGAGCCTTTAAAGCCAGTTCTATCATTTTTAATGCATCATCTAAATTTTCTTCATTTATTGCATAGTGATATGCTAGCAAATTATATGCAGATGGATAGGTTGGTTTATGTTTTATTGCATTGCGAAGTGCTTTTTCTACTTTGTCTTTCTCTTTAGCTATAAAGTGAATATAACCTACCGTAAACAAGACTTTAGATTTAAGCGCACCATCTTGGGTCTTATCTAAAACCTTTTGGCAATAATTAAGAACAGATTGATAATCTTGCTGTTCTAAATACAAATCAGCCAGCGCAGATAAAATGCCAACACTATCTTCAGCAACTTGCGCAACACCTTCAAGAACTTGAATTATGTCTGCACGAGAAACATTACCTCTTCTCAATAATAATAGAATACGAACAACGCTGCTATCTTGTGGTTCTCTCTGTATCCATTCTTGCATAAAGTTTAAAACTTCTTTGTTTTTATTTTGTGCAAGTAAAATTTCAACCTTTAGCAACTTAGCTTTTCTAAAATCAGGTAGTTTATCTATAGCTTTATTAACATTTTGCAAAGCAGTTTTACCTTTTCCAGCTTTCCATTCAATTAAAGCAATATCAAAATAATATTCAGGAGAATCAGCATCCATACGTTTTAAAACATCAGCGGCTTCAGAAAAGCGTTGTAAAGAAAATAATAAATGAACTAACTGTTTTTCAACAGCTAAATCATGTCCTACTATATCCAAAAAGCGTTGATAGCCTGAAACCGCTTCATTAATTCTGCCTAACTGTTCTTCTAGCAAAGCTTTTAACAACCATCCTCTTTCAAACGAAGGATACAATTCTATACTCTTTTTTATAACAGCAAGCGCTTCTTGCGACCGTCCCATTTG
Organism: uncultured Pseudomonadota bacterium; assembly: GCA_964518205.1. GTDB lineage: Bacteria > Babelota > Babeliae > Babelales > UASB340 > CAZFDQ01. The sequence goes on from CAZFDQ010000101.1 coordinate 6,503, forward strand.
CATTAAAATTTTTGACTTTAAAAAATAAAAAAGGAAATGCTTAGATTTCAACGCTGGCTTTTTTAATACTTGATCTATAAATTTCAAAGCTCTTTCATTTTGATTATTTTTTATAAAAGAAACAGCCGTATAATATGCAACTTGCTCGTTATCTGGATATTTTTCAGCCAATTCATCAAATAAATTTTCTGCCTCAGAATCATTATTAAGACTCAAAAGTGCTTGTGCTACAATCAATTGAACTTCTAAGTTCTGAGTAAAAGCACCCTTTGTTTCATTGTACAACTCTACTATTTTTTCTAATTGATTAATATCAAAAAGCAATCGAATTAAACCATCATAAGCATAAACAGGCACATTTTTATCAAACAACCTGTCATAAGAATTCAACGCTCCTGCCACATTTCCACTTAAATGCTGATATCCAGCTTTAAGATAAAGAAAATACTTTTGAGCATTACTATCAAAATTATCTTGGCCAGAACCTACTTCAAAGGCATGTGAGCTGAAAACCATTAAGCAAACAAAAATTATTTGCGCAATAACCCTATTCTTCTCCTTTTGCATCACTCCCCCTTTTACAACATAGATAAAAGTTCTCCATACTATCTCTTAACTCCAAATCTTTTATTTTAGATAAGCTATCATATTCTTCTTTGGTTAAACAAATTCGATTTAACCTATGCGCTCTCTTTTTTTTGTTTTTATTAATATCTTTATTCTTATCTTTCAATGCAACAATTTTAAATCTAATAGCTTTTATGTATTCTTTATCAAAATGTGCATTGATTTTTTTCTTGAGCATATCAGAGAGCAAAAAAAGTTCTTGTGCCCAGGCAGGATGCGTTACTCCTAAGACTAACAATTTTCCTTCTATTTTTTCTATAGTTACTTTATTTTTAAGCGGACCAATTATATTTCCCCAATCTTTTAATAATTTTGTTTTCCAATTATTTTCTTGAGAAACAAAGTTTCGTAAAAGTTCCGCTATTGCTCTAGCCACAAAATAACTCCGAAGTTAAAAAATATATTCTTGCCTAAGACCCTAGTTTATTCTACATTGCTAATCACAATAAAAAAAGAATTCGTTTGATTTATATCAAGGATACCATATGAAAGAAAAACTATTATTTTTGCAAAATATTGCCCTAAATTTAAGAATTGATTCAATTCGAGCAACAACGGCAAGCAAATCAGGACACCCAACATCATGTATGTCGGCAGCCGATATTGTTGCAACAATATTTTGCAACTTTTTACGTTATGATATCAAAAATCCTAAAAATCCAAACAACGATCGCTTTATTCTTTCTAAAGGTCATGCAATTCCAGTTGTATATGCAGCATGGAAACAACTTGGTGTAATCTCAGACAAAGAATTAATGACTTTACGCAAATTTGATTCAAAACTAGAAGGGCACCCAACACCAAGATTTGAATATAACGAAGCCGCAACAGGATCATTGGGCCAAGGCCTTGCAATTGGTGCTGGGATGGCATTAAATGCAAAGCATGAAAAACTTGATTACAAAACTTATGTCATGTTAGGTGATGGTGAAATCTCTGAAGGCAGTGTTTGGGAAGCCGCCGAAGTTTGTGCTCATTATAATTTAGATAACTTAATTACAATTGTTGACTGCAATAGGCTAGGTCAGTCTGGCGAAAGCTTGCATAATCATCATGTTGAAAAATATGCAAAAAAGTTTGAAGCCTTTGGTTTTAAAACTTTTGTAATTGATGGTCATGATATTGAACAAATTATAAAAACAATAGAACAAGCTCATGAGATTAAAGACCAACCAATCGTAATTGTTGCAAAAACATTTAAAGGTTATGGTCTTGAAAATATTCAAGACAAAAATGGATATCATGGCAAACCATTTAAAACAGAAGAACTTGATAAAGTTATTGATGAATTAAAACAAAGATTTATCAGAGTCTGGGAATTTCAAGGGAAAGCTAATGCCGATCGATTAGACCCTTCGAGACGCTCGCTCTTAGTGCGGCCTC
>CAZFDQ010000102.1:0-11969 GCA_964518205.1 uncultured Pseudomonadota bacterium
TTATACTAATATTATTCAAAAAAATCTTGCACTGGTTAGTGATATGCTGCAACATAAACAACCCAAAAAATTTAAATCTTGCCCAACAATAGATTCACTTAAAAGTTTTTTCAAGCTTAAAGTTTGCGTCGAAGAAAAGGAAGCAGTTGATAACTGGCTACAAAAATCACATATTGAAAAATTTATTGCACTTGCCCCAAATACAACCTGGCCATCCAAACATTGGCCAGAAAATAATTGGGAAACCCTTTTTAACCAAATTCAAGAGAACCAATGTCTTTCAAACAATTATTCCATCTTATTGATAGGTAAAGACTTTGGGAAACAAGCAAAAAACTTGGCACAACATTGCATAGAAAAAAATCTAAGTGTTTATACAACACCCAACTGGAACCTTTTAACAACCTCTTATTTAATATCAAAAAGTAGCCTTTTAATTGCTCCAGATACAGGATTATTGCATATTGCAGATTTTTTAGATACAAAAAGCATTGGTATATTTGGACCAACAAGTGCAAAAAAACATGGACCATTTCTGAAAAACAGCAATATTGCTAACGCAATTCAAATTGAATGTCCACATTATTATCAAAAGACACATGGAGAAAATGATAAAAAAAATAAAAATTCTGGAAAACAACAGAATTGTATGTATAAACTATCTTCACAAGACTTGTTGAATAAAATTTCTCAAATTTTAATTGAGTAGTATTTATGAAAAAAAATTTATCTTTTATTCTATTTTTTTTGATTTTTATTCCAAGAAACTCTTTTACTCAATCCACAAAACAAATATTAAAACTTTCAATGGATCAAGCCGTAGAAATAGCACACAAAAACCGGCCAAGCTTGAAAGCATATAAACTAGCAACACAAGCTAGTAGAGAAAATGAAAAAGTTGCAATGGCAGATTATTTTCCTAAGGTAAATTTAAGCAACAACCCCACCTATAAAACAGAACACAAAGGATTACAAAACACCACATCATTGCAAGCAAGCCAACTAGTTTACAGCTTTGCAGGCCCCCTACAAAACAAAAAAATTGCCGAAAAAGGTACTGATATTTCAAAATTATCTGAAGAAGAACACAAAATTTTAATTCAATATGAAGTTGAAAGTTCTTTTTTAAATTCATGGCTTCTTCAAAGAAAAAATCAATTTATTGAAAAATTAAACCAATCAGCAGAACAAGCTCTTAAAAAATCTGAACATCAAAATAAATTAAATCTTTTAGACAAAAACACCTGGTTAACAGATGCTGCAACTTATGCCCAAAACATGTCCACCGTTCATTATTACACAGACGAATTAAATAATGCACAAAATATACTTGAATATTATATAGGCAAACAGTTTGAAGATTCAAAACAAACAATTACATTGGTTTGGAATAGTGAAAAAGAAATCAATCTAAAAAAATTAGAATATTACAATCAACTTGCAATGCAAAATAGAAAAGAAATAAAAATAAAGCAAAAAGAAGTTGAACAATACAAAGAATATAAAACATATCATAACAACAGCTATCTTCCTAATGTAAGCATGAGCGGCAATGTTAGCAAAAATAATCACACCGCAAGTAATTCTATTTCTTTAAATTTTGATTGGCCATTATTTGATGGTGGCGCAAGCTTTCATAAAAAAAATCAAGCAAATGCAAACATGCTAAAAGCCATGCAAGAAAAAGAAAGTACCGTTCAACTGATAAAATATCAGGTGCAAAATACTTATTACGAACTAGCTCAAAGGTTAAAACAGCTTGTTGCTCAAAATATAAGCGTAACTCAAGCACAAAATGAATATGATCTTAAAAAAATAAAATATAAAATCGGTGATATTTCAAAAGTTGATCTGAAAGAGGCAAAATATAATTGGGAAATTGCTAAATTTACTTGGTTAGAGCTTAAGATTTCTGCAGCTATAAAAGAACGTGAGTTACTTTATTATTGCGGATATCCTATAACTTATTAAAGGGCTAAGATGAAAAAAATAAAATATATTTCTTTTTTAATTTTATTATCCATTTTTTCCACAAACCAAACAAATGCTGTAAGTAAAAAAAATCTGGAATACTTACAATCTTTAACAACACTTTTTGCTGCAGCAGATATAATAACCGACCATGTTTTTACTGAATATAAATACTGGCCAAGTCTTGCTTTTAATGTTCCTAAACCCGAAAAGCTACAATTCTATCCATCCAAAGATTCTCATTTTGCAGCTTATGGCCCAGCGCATTTAAATAATATTCTTTACTCTGCACTCGAACAAAATGAAGACTTTTTATCAATACTTGTTAACGGATATGTTAGATCTCAAAATTTAAAACAAGCATTGGAATCTAATACAGGTACAACAATCAGCACAAAAGAAATTGGCAAAGAAGGCCTTGTTATTGCTGCAGAAAAAATCTGTGAATCCATAGCTAATAATCTTTTAAACAACACAATAAAAGAAACAAGCCTTCGAAAGAGGCTTCTTAAGGTTTTATTATTCACAGCTATTGGTGCAGGTGGAGCATATTTACGCAAAGAGCTTGCAGATCCTGAATTAAAAGAAAAAATGCCAGAACTTGCATCTACTGCTGTTGATAAATTTATAGAAACCCTTTTTTGTGAAATTGCAGCCTCATTTATACAAAACTATTTACTAGATAATCCAAACAAAGAAAACTTAGAATTTATTACTAAAAAGCATCAAGAAATTTTGGATTCAAAAATTCCCACACTAGTAAAGCTTCATAAAACCAAACAGCAAAAAGCAAAACCCGAAGAGCTCGCTATCGATTCTATAGATTTCGATTCAAATGATAATGAAGAAATCTATTATTTAGTTTATTCTCCTGAATAATAAAATAAATTTGAGAGAAAGGAGAATCTTTTTTAATGAAATTAAAAGTTTTGATAACATTTGTATCCTCAATAATTATCATATCTTATCTTGGATATAAAATTTATAATAAATTCTTCAAGCCAAAAGACAAAATTCTTTATAAAACAGAACAGCCGCAAAAAAGAAGCATTTATCAAATAATTCATGCCACAGGGATATTAGAGCTAAAAGATAACATAAAAATTGGTAGTCTTGTATCCGGAACAATTGAAGATATATTTGTAGAAGAAAATGATTTTGTCAAAAAAGAACAAATTCTTGCAGAAATAAAAACCGGTTATGCTGATACTGATATCAAAATGGCAAAAGGTGAATTTGAAAAAGCCAAAGCAGAATTTGTTTACCAACAAGAATATTATAATCGGCAAAAAGCCCTTTTTGATTCCGAACAACTTTCTAAAAACTCATTTGAAGAAATCACCAAAATATATAAAAAATCAAAATCAGATTTAAAAATAAAAGAAGCTAATTTTATACGAAAAAAGATGGACTTTGAAAACACAAAAATAACAGCCCCCCAAGATGGCATTGTTGTATCCATCCCTACTTCAAAAGGCGCTCGAGTTACTACATCTTTAGAAACAACACTTTTTGAAATTGCTAAAGATGTTACAAAAATGGAAGCCAAACTGGATATTGATGAAAGTGACATTGGGCAAATAAAAAAAGAACAAAAAGTTTCTTTTTCCGTAAGCACATATGCAAATAAACAGTTTGAAGAAAAAATAAGAGGAGTAAGTTATTCAACCCAAGCAAAAAATGGAATTCAATCTTATAAAGCTTATGTTGATGTAGATAACTCCAAAAATTTATTACGTCCCGGCATGACTATTAATGCAAAAATAAAAGTAGCTGAATGTATTGATTGCCTATCAATAACGTCTCAAGCATTTATGATTAATCCAAAAACATTAGAAAATATTGCTAAAAAATTAGAATACACACTTACACCTTTAAGTGAAAAAGAAAAAGAGAATATTGCAACAGAAAATGGTGAACATTACACGCTCAAATATGTATGGATTTTGGATAATAAAAATTTTATTGAAAAAGCAATAAAAGCTGGTGTAACTGATGATTCCTATTTTGAAATAAAAGAAGGTTTAAATGCAACCGATAATGTAATAATTGACGTTGAAGAACCAGATGATATGGAAGCCTTGTATAAAAAATGGTTTGGAGGTTCGTTCTAAATTATGAACTTTAGAATGCTTTTTAAAATCTCGTTGCGCAGCCTAAAAAAACATAAAGGCCGCTCTTTACTTACAATTCTTGGAATAATTGTAGGCATTGGAGCAATTATTGCAACATTAAGCATTGGATATGGAGCAGCAGAAAAACAACGTCAAAAAATTTTACAGATGGGTAAAAACTTTATTATTTTGCATTCTGGGAAAAGAGGACAAGAAGGTAAAACAACTCTTTCAAAAAGAAAGCCTGCAAGATCTATAACAGATCGCGACACTGCAATCTTTAAAGAACAAATTCCAGAAATCAACAAAATTACACCCATTAGGTTTGCCAAAGAAATAATAAGCTTTGAAGGAAATAATATATATGTACAAATTTTATGCGCAAATGAAGAACATTTAGAAGCAGAAGGAAGAAAAATTGAAAAAGGAAGTTTTTATACAAGTCAACATGTACAAAAAAGTTCAAAGGTTATAGTTCTTGGAAACAAAGCGGCAGAAGAACTTTTTGGATCGTTAAATCCTTTAGGAAAAATGGTAAAAATTAGAAGTACCTGGTATACTGTAATTGGAATTGTTGCAAAAATAAAACAACAACTATTTGGTATTGATGACCCTAATTTAGAGTGTTACATACCAATAACTACATCACGCAAGCAAATTTTCAACACAACAGATCTTAATGTTCATGGAGTATTTATGTCATTGCACAACATAGAAGACACAAAAACTGTTGTGAAAAAATTAAGAAACAATTTACGTTTTAGACATGATCTAAAACCAGATGAACCAGATGATTTTACAATTTTAGACCAAGAGGGAATGCTTAAAGCAGCCCAAGAATCTTCTGATATTTTAAATCTTTTATTATTAATAATTGCATCTATTTCTTTGTTAGTAGGCGGTATTGGTGTTATGAACATAATGCTTGTATCTGTTGCAGAAAGAACAAAAGAAATTGGTATCCGCATGGCTTTAGGCGCAAATGGGAAAATGATACGTAAACAATTTATTCTTGAATCAGTTGTGCTATGTTTTATTGGTGGAATTATTGGAATTATTTTAGGAATTATTACACCATATATTGCAAGTATCTTTACAGGATGGGGTGTAATCATTAAACTTTCATCTATACTGTTAGCATTTTTTGTAACTTTTAGTATTGGTTTAGTTTTTGGTTTCTACCCTGCATATAAAGCATCTAAAATGAATGTGGTAGAAGCCTTACAAGAAACATAGGTTAAATCAAAACATTATGATCTTAAAAAATAAATATATCATTCCAATTATCTCAATCATTGTAATAATTTTTGGAATTTTTTGGTATTTCAAAAGCTCAAACAACCTAGACAAAGTACCATTCAAAACACAAACCCCAACAAGAAAGGATATGCTTCAACTAGTTGATGCATCTGGAACTTTAAACGCAAAAGATGAAATTTCAGTTGGTAGTTTGGTTGCAGGAAGAGTTATCGATATTAAAGTTGACGATAATGACTTTGTTAAAAAAGGCCAAGTTCTTGCAATTCTTGATAACGGTAAAGGAGATAGCGAAATTAAAAGATTAAAAGCTATTCTTTGGGAAGCAAAAGCAAATCTTGAATACCAAGAAAAGTTTTATAATCGTCAAAAAGAATTATTTAAATTAGAACAAATATCAAAAGATAGTTTTGAACAATATACAAGTAAGCTTGAAACTTTAAAAGCTCGTGTAGACCAAACACAAGCAGGTTTAGAATTAACTACAAAAGAATATGAAAACTTATTTATAAAATCTCCAGATGATGGAATTGTAATCGCAAAAAAGATTGATCTAGGGCAAATGATTACATCACAATTACAAGCAACCGTCCTTTTTGTTATCGCTAAAGATTTACAAAAAATGGAAGCCCATGTAAATGTTGACGAAGCTGATATAGGAATGGTTAAAGAAGGTCAAAAAGTAGAATTTACTGTAGATGCTTTCCCAAAGAAAACATTTAATGCAACAGTAAAACAAATTCGATATTTAGCAGAAATTGTTGATAATGTTGTTACATATGCAACAATTCTTGATGTTGCAAATCCTGATCTATTATTAAGACCAGGCATGACTACAAATGTAGAAATTAAGGTGGCTCAAGCAGATAATGCCTTAGTTGTTCATAACAAAGCTCTTCGAATAAATATTAATTCATTAGAAATTGTTGCTAAAAAATTGAATTATTCTTTTGAAAAAATACCAAACATAGATCAGAAAAATGAAATTGATCATGTTTGGATTTTGGAAAATAATAATAAATTTAAACAAGTAAAAGTTGAACTCGGGGTGAGAGAAGGAGCATATACACAAATAACAAGTGGTATTAATGAAAATACTCAAGTTGTATATGAAGTAGAAAAACTAAAAAAAGAAGGTAACATTTTAAAACAAATTATGCAGCAACCTGGTGGAATAGGAAAATAGTTCGATGAACAGATAAACAGGAAATTCATTATGGCCTTACTTGAAGCCAAAAATTTAGTCAAAACTTACATTATGGGTGAAACAACAGTTGATGCCTTGAAAGGCGTAGATTTTACTGTTGAGCAAGGAGAACTTGTTGCTATTACAGGAGCCTCTGGTTCTGGAAAATCAACCTTAATGCATCTTATTGGCTGCCTAGATACTCCAACTTCTGGCGAATATTTTATTGAAAGCAAAAACGTATCGCAGATGACGAAAAACGAACTTGCAAAAATTAGAAATGAAAAAATTGGTTTTGTTTTTCAAAAATTCTATCTTCTTCCAGATTTAACGGCAACAGATAATGTTACCTTACCTCAACTTTACGCTGGAAAAACAGAATCTGAAGCAAAACAAAAAGCAAAACATTTTCTTGAAATTGTTGGCCTTGGGGATAGATTAAAGCATTATCCATATCAACTTTCAGGCGGGCAACAACAAAGAGTTGCTGTTGCAAGATCATTGGTAAATAAACCAGCAATTATTCTAGCCGATGAGCCCACAGGAAATTTAGATACAAAAACAGGCGATGATATAATAAATTTATTTAAAAAATTAAACAAAGAACAAGATGCAACAGTTGTTCTTGTTACTCATGAACATGATATTGCCCAACATGCAAAACGCATTATTGAATTGATTGATGGCAAAGTTGTAAGGGATAGACGATTGTAAGCTATGCATCAATAAATTGACATAATTATTTTAAAAATAAAAAAAGCCGATCACCCTTCGAGACGCTCACTCTTCGTGTTCACTCCTCAGGGTGATCGGTTAAAAAATACATTGAAACACAATAAATAACCAAATTTGATAACCAAGAAATAAACCTTATGAATATATATCAAGTCTTTAGAACTGCAATAAAATCATTAAACAAACATAAAATGCGATCATTGCTTACAACACTTGGTATAATTGTTGGTGTCATATCCATTATCGCTGTAATGTCAATTGGCGAAGGAGCAAAATATAAAGTTCAAAAAAAAATCGAAGGCTTGGGAACAAATTTTATTATCGTTCTAGGAGTAACGCCAAAACGAATTATTAGTCGAGGAGGCGGAGGACAAAGAAATTTCACATTAAAACCTAGCGTATTTGAAGCAATTATAACAGAATGCGACGATATCGAACAAGCATCACCTGGAATAATGTCTCCTACACAAGCTATATATGAAGGTCAAAATTGGCAAACTCAACTAGGAGGAGTTACTGAAAATTATTTAGATATTAGAAATTGGAATCTTACAGCTGGAAACTTTTTTAACGAATATGATGTTAAAAGAGGTACAAGAGTTACTGTAATAGGTCAAACAGTAAAAAAAGAACTTTTCGATTCTACAAATCCAGTAAACAAAACGATTCGTATTAACAAAAAACCATTTAAAATTATTGGCGTTTTAGAAGAACGAGGAAAACTTCCTGACGGAAGAGATGAAGATGATGTTATTTTTATGCCAATTACAACAGCCCAAAGAAAATTGCTGGGCCGAAAAAATAAAAATTTTTCGGCAATTATAATATCAATCAAAGATAAAGAACGCATGAATATAGCTTCAAATGAAATTAGAGCAATTATTCGTCAACAACATAAACTCTCCCCCCAGGATGAAGATGATTTTACAATATTTACACAAAGTGACATATCTGAAGCTGCAGAAGAAACATCAAAAATCTTAAACCTTTTATTATTCATTATAGCATCAATTTCATTAATTGTTGGCGGAATTGGTATCATGAATATTATGCTTGTAACAGTTACTGAAAGAACTAAAGAAATTGGTATCCGCATGGCACTAGGAGCTACAACACAAACAATTTTAAACCAATTTATGTTAGAAGCTATTATTATCTGTTTAATTGGAGGTTTAATGGGTATATCATTTGGAATATTAATTGCAAAATTTGTAGGACATGCTTTGCATTGGCCAATTTTTATATCCAGCACATCTATTTTAATTTCTTTAGTCTCATCAATTTTAATTGGACTGTTTTTTGGATTTTATCCCGCAAAAAAAGCTTCTAACTTAAATCCTATAGAAGCTTTAGCAGAAAGATGAAACAATACGAAATTAACTTAATCCCATAAAAACAAGCATTCTTTCTTTCTTTCCTACCCTATAAGGCTTTAAATCTTTTACAAATTTTTCTGCTTTGGGATGAGGTTGCCACTCATTTGATGTCCAATAAACCAATGTCGCATTTTTATATGGACAAGCGGGTTTAAACATTCTGCAAAGTTCCAATTCATCCATAGCAGCCTTTGTTACAAACAAATTAACCTCTTCTTGAGTTGTTCTTAAAAAAGTTCGCCAATCAAGATCACAAATTTCCACATTTTCCAGCTCTAAAATTTTAATAACTTCTGCAAGAAATTTTTGTTTCTTTTTATTAACTTCAATCAAAATAAGCCGTAAGTCTGGAAATATAATCTTTAAAGGAATCGAAGGAAAACCAGGACCTGTGCCAATATCGGCTATTGTTTTAATTTTTTCAAGCTCTATTAAATTTCGCAAAACTAAAGAATCTACAAAGTGTTGCCGTACAATCCCACTTAAATTACGAATTGCAGTAAGATTAAATTGCTTATTCCATTCTGTGAGCAATGCCTCATATTTTTGAAACCGCTCAAGCTGAGTCTGTGTTAATTTTTCATTTTTCTTAAATTCATCCCATATTTTTTCTGCGGGCTTTTCTTTTATTTTCTTAGTCATTTTTGTTTCCCATTATGTAGATTATGGATTTTTAAGTATATAGTTTGCTAAAATATAATTATAAAGGATTTTTTTAACAAATCATAATATTAAAAAAGGTAAATAAAATGGAAAAAAAGCTAATTCTTTTGTTTTTATCTTTTTCCTCGTTTTTCTGTCTACAAGCTGATGTTAGAATTGTTTTTTATCTCAAACACGCACCAACACAGGCTTTAAAATCTTCAGCTGCTACTCTTGCTAAAGAAGACGGCTTGAATCTTTTGGAAAATCTAGGGCAAAAAACACCCAGTGAAATGAGTAAAAAATTGCTTCAAAACGAAATAAAAAAATATTTGACCCCAAAACTAAATGGATTTATTGCTCTTTACAGCGGATACATGGATTATTCTAATGATGATGGCTTAATTTCTTTCCCGTTGCGCCATGTAGCACAAAAACTGTATGTTGTGGTAACGCCACAAATTAATTTAGTCAAAATAAAAGGTGAAACATTCTCCCATAAAGAATTTTCTGTAATTAATGGGGCACCAACAAAAATTTATCTTTTCGAAAAAAAAGAAGAAGTCACAAAAAAAGAAAGTTTAGGAGAAGAACCTGATGCTTCGCCAGAAATGATGGAAGGTGAACCAACAATGGAGCAAGCACCAATGGAAGAAAGAAAACCGATGGCCGAAGTTGAAACAGGAACAACACCAGGAAAACCTAAAAAATATTATTGGACTGTAACAGAGCAAGAAATACCGACAACAAAACGAGTTAACCCTTTCTCTTTGGTACTTCTTACAAATCCTAGAAACATTTACATCGCAACTGGAGACTTTATAGCAGATGATAGCAAACATCTTGTTCTCCCTGATGCATATGTTATTGGAACAATAGATAAAGAAAAAATGTTATTTCATACCATGGATATCAAAAAATATTTTGAACCAATTGATGAACAAGAACAAGAAAATGCCGAAAAAATGCTGGATCAAATCATGATACAAAACATGTAACCGATCATTAAAAACCTTTCGAAACGCTGCTTCGCTGCTCCTCAGGATAATCGGTTTAAAAATCATATAATTCAAAAAAACTTATTAAAACACAGCCTGACCACTCTTTTTTGCTATCTCAACCAAATTAGTTGTAGAAAAACCTTCTTGGTAATCAACAACTTTTACCTGACCACCATTGGCTTCAACAAACTGAGCTCCAACAATTATTTCTTTTTTGTAGTCTCCCCCCTTAACCAAAACATCAGGTTTTAAATATTCAATAATTTGTTTTGGTGTATCTTGATCAAAAGAAACTACAAAATCAATAACTCCTATTGCAGATAAAACCTTCATGCGCTCAGAAAGAATTTTTATTGGCCTTTTTTCACCTTTGTATCTTTTAACCGAAGCATCTGTATTAACAGCGACAACCAAAATATCTCCCATTTTTTTTGCTTCTTGCAAAACATGAATATGACCGGAATGCAACAAATCAAAACTACCGTTGGTAAATACAACTTTTTTCTGTTCTAAACGCAACCAATCCAATTCAATTTTAAGAGTTGCCCAATCAGCAAAAATCTTTTCTGTTACATCTACATTTTTATCAATCAATTCTTCTAAACTTACGGCATACGTCTTTATATGAGAAATAGCAACAGCTGCTGCATGATTAGCCATTTTTAAACATTGCTTAATTGGCAAGTTAACAGCAAGCCCTAACGCCATAAATGCCAAAACAGTATCTCCTGCACCAGTTAAATCAAATACTTCTTTTTTGCATGCAGGAATAAAAATATCTGCATCTTTTGAAATAAATTGAATACCTTTTTCACCCAATGTTACCACTAAACCATCAAGCAACAGTAACTCACAAATTTTTTTACCATTTTCAACAATAGAATCTTTTTTAGATAATCCATAAAAGTCTACAATTTGAAGATATTCTTTATAATTAGGTTTTAAATAATTAACCCCTTTATATTTTTCAAATTCATCACCTTTAGGGTCTAACAAAACAATACAATCTCTTTCTCTTGCTAATAAAAAAATTCTTGATAAAAGTTGAGGAGTTAAAACACCTTTTGCATAATCAGATATCAAAATAATTGTCTCTTGCTTGATAAATTCTTCTATTTTTTTTGATACCTGTGCAAACTCATTTTCAGATAACAAATTATTATTTTCTGCATCAATACGTAATAACTGTTGACTACTGTCAAGAACCCTTTTTTTGCAAGTTGTTACTCGCGTTTTACTTTTAATCAATCCATTAGCAGAAACACCATTCTCCCATAACATTGAAGCAAATTTTTCACCAGCACGATCATTGTTTCCAATAACTCCTACCAAATTAACCTTACAACCAATGTGCTTACAATTAAGCGCCACATTAGCAGCTCCACCTAAACTCCATTCTCTTCTCTCTTCCTTTAATACAGGCACAGGCGCTTCTGGAGAAATTCGGCTAACTTCTCCAAAAATATATTCATCCAACATCACATCACCAATAACCAGAACCTCTCTTTTTTCTGTTTTTTTAATTTGATTTACTATTTCTTTCATAACACCAACACCTATATCTTTTAACAAAAATTATTTGAATGAAAAGTTGAGCCTTGAGTTTGCCTCTAAAATAAAATGAGTCAACTAAAAACTTCTCATTTTTTACACTTGTGTGTTTTCAACTTACTTAAAAAAACAAATG
>CAZFDQ010000103.1:0-4223 GCA_964518205.1 uncultured Pseudomonadota bacterium
CATGGGCAGTCTTTTTTACTTTCTTTCTATTCTAAAGAGCTTCGAAAATGAGTTCAACTATATATAAAGTAGTCAATTAAGGACCTAAATAGAGCAAAATTTTATTAGTTATTATAAAAAACTTGCAAATTTTGCTATAATTATCTCAAGATGTCTGAGGGGAATAAAGAAATATCTATTCCAGAACAAGAGTCAAAGAAAAACTTCTCTAATAATCAAGAGAATAAAAAGTTATATGGGAAAAGTGAAGATGCAGCGGAAGATAATTCTAAACGGACAGAATATGGGCTAGATTCATACGAACAAAATAAATTTTTTAAGAAAAAATCAGGAAATAGAAAAATAGATGGAACATATAAGTCAGAAGCAGAAAAAGATAAAACTTTTAATCACGAGAATACTGGTTTTCAAGATAAATCTTCTATAAAAAAAGGTCAAAAAGAAAAAATTGATCCTAAAAATTGGATAGCTAGTGATGAGGAAATAAGGAAAATAACAGACCCTAAATTTAAATTTTTTATTGATCAGTTAAGCCAAATTAAAAAGGAAGACTTAACTGTAAGTTTCCTTCTGGATCGATACGGTAAAACTCAGGATTTAATTTTTGATGGGAAAATTAATGCACAGGAAGCTAAAATTTTTATGCCTAGAGTTATTAACCAAATTAGAGAAGTTACTAAAAAAGTACAAAATGAAAAGCATGCAGATCAAAATACAGAGAAATTAACCGAATCTATAATTGAAGCCCAAACAAAGTCAAGAACAAAAGAAATAACTCTAGATTTACCACGAGGAAAAGAAGAACAATTAAAATATGTAAGAGGATTTATTAATAGTATAGAAAATTCTAATAGAGACTCTCATGATTTTTCAATAAGCTATATTACTCAAGCGATTGAAGCTTCATTGGGTGAAATGGAACCAATAGTTAGAGATGAAGTTGAGGCGAGGCTGTCTTTACATGATTGTGCTGATTTGATAAAACAGGCAAACGGGTGGATTTCCAGAGATGCAGCTAAAGTTGGCGGAGGGTATACAATAGGTAGCGCTGCTTCAGAAGCTTTAAGAAGAGGACATGATTTAACTAGGAAAAAAATAAAAACTTTGTTATCGGTAAATGGCATAAAAGGTCTAAATGTTGCTCAAGCTTGGGATAAATTACAAGATGTGGTTTTTAATTATAGATATTTTTTAGAAAAATTAGGGCTAAAACAAGATGTTGAAAAGTTTGATCAAGAAGTAAATAATGGCAAAGTTCCATCTAATTTTTTTACAGAATCTGATAGTGAAAAAAAAGAAATTGTTCGTAATTATATTTTAGGACAATTAGATGGGGATGAAAATGCTAGGGAAAAAAGCTTTCAACTAGCAGAGAAATTAGCCTTAGCAACACTTGAAACATCTGTTTTTAATACTTCTTTGGCTGGAAATGATGAACTTGGAGATATAATTTATCTTAAAAAATGGAGACAAGGAAGAGGAGGGACAGGAAGATCACGTGGTCCTAAAATTCATGAAAATTTAATTCCTGGCTTTGGTAAGTCTTGGCTGAGAAATTTAGTGAAAGAAGATATAGGTTATCAATTATATTCAGATAAAATTTTAGATAAAATAGAAGGAGTAAAAAAAGACGATTATTCTTATTTTTGTAGCGTTTTCATCTCTAGATTTTACGCTCTTAAAGAGTTAATTTTAGATAGAGCTCCTAAGCCTAAGGCTATAGATAAGAATTTCTTACAATCTGCAGTTATTTTTTTTAACACGGCTGACAGGCCAGTACTAACAAATGAAGAGAGATTAAGATTTGGAGGATTAAATACAGACGAAGAAAGCGGGGAGGCGAACAAATATTTAGCGCAAAAAAAATGTGGCCCATTGAAGTTAAGAGCGTTATGGTTAGCAGGAGTGGTGGATGTAGCTTTGGCAAAAGAAGATTTAGGCTGGGACGCTATGGCTTTGAGAGAGTTAAAAAAAGCAGCTACCATGGAAGAGTTATCTCCAGGAGCAGGAACTTTTATTACTCCTGAGCAGTGGGATTGGATTGAGAATAAAACAAATTTTAAGAGAAGATCAAATAAATTGTTTTTATATAGAGTTGCGGTAGAAGCTTTTAAAAATTTAAAATTTGGACGCTAACCTTCAGGGGGAAATTTACTACCTTTTCTTTTTAAAAATTCTTTATAAGAAGTCTCTTTAAGCTTCATTTTTAATAAATCTTTAATTTTATTTATTTTTAATTTTTTTTTATTTATTTGTTTATTCATTATTCCTTTATCCTTCTGGTAATCCCTTACTATCATCTTCCCTTAAAGAACCACTTTCTTTTTCAATAAGCCCTTTTGCTCTTAAAGCACCTTTTTCTTTAGCATACCCTGTTATAAAAGAAGTCCCATAACTTTTAGCCATATTAGCCATTCCAGTTACAGGGCTCATGGTTTCTCCAATAGCTGCCCCATATTGGAATGGTTTTTTGGTAAGAGCCGATTGGATAATTTCACTAGCCTTAGGGATAAGCAACCAAACAAAAATACCAATAAAAGGGAAGAGAAGAGCATTTAATAACCACGTTGGTCCAGCAGCCACAGTTTCTCCAACAGCCTGACTAGCTTCTAAGAACCGGAATTCACCGATTAATACTAGGACATCCCCGCCTGCACCGAAGATAGATCCCAGAAATCCAACAATTCCAGCAAGCATAAGATAACCGCCGAAGAAAAACATGGCTGTTATAACTGGAAGGATAGCCACATTGGCCGCGATATTTTTAAACCAAGCTCCTATGGCATTACTTCCAGGTAAAGTTCCTATAAGTATTTGGAACGGTCCGAATGTAAGATTGATAACAATCATGGCAAAAGTTTTAAGTAAAGTCCATAAGGTCCGAATAAGGGCAATTAAAAGAAGAATAAAGATAATAATACCAAGAAGAATGCCAACAGGGACAATAAAAGTTATTACGAACATAAAAATAAGTGGGGCAGCTATGACTAAAGCAAGATAACCTCCGAATAATCCGCCAAAAAGCCCGCCCACGCCGCCGACATTGAAATATTCCTTGGCTTTATCGAGGAAACCAGCTTCAAATAAATCATCAACTGATGTTAGTATGGTCATACTAATGAGCTTAGATAAGAATAAAGCGATATCAATCATTAAGCCAACAATAGCATAAGAGAAAGTAATTAAGATCAAAGCAAAAACAATTTTGGGTAGGGCAGATTGAATTGTAATAACGGCTTGTGGGGAAATTTTAAGACGAAACATAACAGCAAAACCTATTCCGATTAAAATCAAAACCATTAAAATATAACTTATATTTCTGAAGACTTTCCATATTGGTTGAGTAACTGACATTAGTTTAAAACCATTAGGAATCATGCCTGCAAAATACCCATGATCTTCAGGAGCTTGAGCATAAGTTTGCTTAGTGATTCCTAGTTTTTGGCCAATATCAGCAAAATATTGGATACCCGAAGCGGGAGGATTAGCATAAAGACCAGCAATAAGAAAGGTTGTGGATCCTAGTAGCCCCGGATTTTTAACGCTTTCCTCCTTATCCCAAAATTTACCCATCCCTAAATATTGTATTGAGGCAGCAACAGCTTTAACTGTTTCATTAACAAAGCTTTGAAGATTCATTTCTTCCATTTCAAGAGCTTCGATAAATTGAAATTGGTAGTCTAAACTAGGAGTTTGAAAAGCCTTTGCTGGTTTGATAGAAAGAAAAAAAGCCAAAATTCCAACTAGGGAAACAAGAATGACTTTTTTAAAAAAGATCTTTTTAAACATGGCAGTTATTTCTAATTAAAGAATAACATTATTAAACAGGGTCATCAAGTAATTCAATTTCTAACATAAGGCCACAGAGCTTGGTTGACAGTCCATTCTTTAGCTTTTTGAATACCACCTAAATGAGGGAAGAGAAAAAGTCCTTCCGCTGGTGAAACATCTCCGCTGGAATCCTTAGCATTATAGCTATAAGAAATGGTATCAGCTGCAGCAATATCTTCAAATTGCTCTTGTCCGTAAGACCGAAAAATATTGAAAAAACCAGCACTGTCAGCGTAAGTGCTGTAGCTCCAAATTTCGTCTAAGTAAGGATGATAAAGGTTAATCCCGAAAGCTCGAGAAACTCCTTCAACTACCTCCTCCTGACATTCTTTCTTAAGAGCATTAAGTTGGTCATAGCAATTCTTTATTGCATCTATTGATGGGCTTGAGAG
>CAZFDQ010000104.1:0-2003 GCA_964518205.1 uncultured Pseudomonadota bacterium
CAGGTTCAAATCCTGGTGGGCCCACCATAAATCAAGTTGTCACAAAAAGCACACCAAGGAGCAAGGACAGCGGGTAATCTGAATTTTGATTCATACGTAAAATGTGTTTGGGGAAGTCTTATTAAGGCATCTTTAAGATACTCTTCATGAAGAAAAGGCATACTATGATTGGACAATCTCTCTGGAAAAATTTGAAAGTTTTAGTCTCTTTTGATAAACAAATCGAAGATATAAAAAAAGAGGTAAAACAAACGGAAAAACTTCTAAAGAAAGACCAAGATACCATCCCGTCACTTGAAGCCTTAATAGAGGAATACAAACAAAATTATCAAAAAGCTCGCAAAAATGTTGATCTTCAAGAATTAAACTCTAATGAGTTAAAAGAAAAAGAAGAAAACCATAAAACCCGACTTGATGAAATAGAAAATCCAAAAGAATATAAAGCTGCAGAAAAAGAATTAAAAACAATTATTCATAAAAGAATTGAACAAGAAGATTCTCTAATTAAAGCATGGCATCAACTTGAAAGCAGCAAAAAAACATACGAAGAAATAAAAGAAGAAAAAGAAAAAGAAATAGAGCAACTTAAAGAAGGTGTTGAATCTCAACAAAATGCACTTAAAGATTTAAAAGCTCAATTTGAAAAGCTAGTATCAGAAAGAGAAAACACTACAAAAATTATTCCTGCTGAATGGTTGGAAAAATATGAAAGAATGAGACACAAAGTTGTAGATCCTATCGTTCCGGTTGTTGGAACAAGTTGCAGCGCTTGTTATTATGCAGTACTACGTCAAGATTTGGCTAAGTTGAAAAAATCTGGTGTATTACCATGTCGTAATTGTTACCGCTTCTTATATTACGATATAGAAGAAGAAAAAGATGCAAAACAAGAAAGTTTTTAAGTCTTTTGAACGTTTAGAACAAACTCTTATCTTTGGCTCTTTGCAACAAAAAAATACAATCCAAGCTGTTCCTAAAAAAATGCTGGTATCAAAATTTAAAATTTTTGTAGATGGAGCTTCTAGAGGTAATCCTGGACAAGCTGGTGCAGGAATTTATATTCAAAATAATGATACGGATATAGAAAAAGCGGCTTTTCATTTAGGAATCAGAACAAATAATCAGGCAGAATACCTTGCGCTTGCAATTGCATTGTTTTTATTACAAAATCATTTGGAAAGCGAAAATAAACCTCACGTACAAGTAATTTCAGACTCTGAACTTATGGTAAAACAAATGCGAGGTGAATATAGAGTTAAAAATGAAGGATTAAAACCAATAAAAAATATAATCGATTCATTTTTAAAAGGTCTGAATTGCGAATTCCAACATGTTTTAAGAAGCAAAAATAAAATTGCAGATAAACTTGCCAACCAAGGAATTGATAGTAAGAAAAAAATGCCTCCAAAGTTTATTAAACTTTTGGCTAAATACGGAATCAATGGAGAAAATGGAGTATAATGAGACGGTTTTTTCCAAACAAATCAATATTATTAATACTATTATCATTATTCTATTCAAGCTTCGCCCAATCAAATCAAATAATTCGAGTTCTTTTAAATGAAAAAAACTCACAAAAAGAATCTCATTTTTTTATTGAAGCTGAAGGTGGACTACGAGTTTTAAGCCCACACACAAGCAAAAAAATCTTAGTAAAAGATAAATCTTTAGAAGTTATTGTAAAAAACAACAACATCTACCTATCGCAACAAAATAAAAAGAACAATAAAATACGCAAAGTTAATTCAAAAGAAATCAGACTTGTCCCACAAAAACACAATCTTGTTTTTGAAAAAATTCCATATCAAGGAGGCATCAGCCTTCAAATTGATGAAAAAAACAATACTTTGTACATAATAAACTCTGTAACTTTAGACGATTATATCTATTCCGTTCTTATTTCTGAAAGTTATCAAACATGGCCTATGGAAATACAAAAGGTTCAAGCGATAGTTTCGCGAACATATGCAATTTATTATATAAATGAAAATAGAAAAAATAAA
>CAZFDQ010000105.1:0-1540 GCA_964518205.1 uncultured Pseudomonadota bacterium
AATTCCTAATCATAGTGTTAAAAGACTTTTATTTTTTGAAATTTCTTCAAGCACTGAATGGCAAACTTCAATTACAGCTCCATATTTTATGCCAAATTGGTTTGAAGATATTTCTCAAACTTTAGATTTAAAATTAAAAGCATTAGAAATTTATGGTTGCGAGATGAGGGAGTTTCCTCATTCCAGATCTGTAGAAAATTTAAGGTATTTGGCAATGTGGCGAGGAGCAACTGTTGGTGTGCAAGCGGCAGAAGCTTTTATTTTAGGTAGAAGTTTAGAGTGAAATAACTTTAGTATTTGTTTTTTAATGTAAAAAAAGAGATGAAATATGAGAGAAATTGTTATTGCTGGTAGGAAGGTTGGTCCAAATAATTCTCCTTTTATAATTGCTGAAATGTCTGGGAATCATAATCAATCTTTAGAAAGAGCGTTACAAATTGTTGAGGCTGCTGCAAGATATGGAGCACATGCATTAAAGTTACAAACGTATACAGCAGATACAATGACTCTTGATTTTGAGGATGGAGACTTTTTTATAAAAGATTCTAAGAGTTTATGGATGGGACAGTCTTTATATCAACTTTATCAAAAAGCATATACACCTTGGGAATGGCATGAGGCTATTTTTAAACGAGCAAAAGAATTGGGGTTAATTTGTTTTAGTACTCCATTTGATGAGACGGCGGTAGATTTTTTAGAATCTTTAGATGTTCCTTGTTATAAAATTGCGTCTTTTGAAAATAATCATTTACCATTGTTACGTAAAGTTGCAAAAACGGGAAAGCCGATAATTATTTCAACAGGTATGGCTTCTGTTGCAGATCTTGATGAAGCTGTAAAAACAATTCGAGCGCAAAATAATGATAAAATTATTTTACTTAAGTGTACAAGTACTTATCCTGCAACACCAGAAGATTCAAATATTTTAACCATTCCTCATATGAGAGAATTATTTAGGTGTCAGGTTGGTTTATCTGATCATACCTTAGGAGTCGGGGTTGCTGTGGCAAGTGTTGCCCTTGGTGCTACAGTTGTAGAAAAACATTTTACACTTTCTCGTGCTGAAGGAGGAGTTGATGCTGCATTTTCTATGGAGCCTGAAGAGATGAAGAATTTGGTTGTAGAAACTCAAAGAGCATGGCAGGGTTTAGGCAAGGTTTGTTATGAACCAACAGAAAAAGAAAAAAAATCTATGCAATTTAGGCGTTCACTTTACATTGCAAAAGATATGAAGGCTGGAGAAATTTTTACGGAAGATAATTTAAAAATTGTAAGGCCTGGATATGGTTTGCATCCTAGATATTATGAAGAGCTTTTGGGTAAAAAAGTTTCTTGTGATGTAAAAAAGGGTGCAGCTGTAAAGTGGGTAATATTAGGAAATTAATATGAATAACTGTTTAGCAATTATTCCTGCAAGGGGAGGAAGCAAGCGGATTCCTCGCAAAAATATAAAAGAGTTTTGTGGTCAGCCAATTATTAAATATTCTATTGATGCAGCGTTAAATGCTGGGTGTTTTGATGAAGTGATGGTTTCAACTGA
>CAZFDQ010000106.1:0-1793 GCA_964518205.1 uncultured Pseudomonadota bacterium
CATTAAAACAAATGCCATGGGACAGCTCAACCCAATTCATAAGAAACAAATGGGGACAATTTGTTGATAAATCATGGAGTGACACAGTACGAACAAGAATGCTAAGACAACAAAAAATGGGAATGCAACCTATAACACATCAATCTGCATATCAAACATGGAAAATGGAAACACTATACAAACATCCTGGTCTCAAAAAATTTGTACATAAAGATATACCTCAATACATCAAAGGAACAGAAAAAATACCTGGTATTGATTACATACAAGACAAATGGGGAAGATATGTAAAAGTAGGACAAATAGCCAAAGGTGAATATATACCAACATATGATAAACCCTATGCCCCAGGTTGGCAAGGTGCCGATCCTTATATATTCCCAGAACAAGCCTTCCTATATCAAAAAGCATGGCAACTTGGTCCAGACTTTAGTAGACCATGGGAAAGAATAACCTTTATGGGACAAGATGCAAAAATTTCTTTTGCAGGCATAAGCAAACACCAAATAAGATGGGATGGAAAAATAAAACCTGTATCATCTTACGAGCTACCAGACCAACCAATGGTTCAACCAAAAAAGATAACATATGACGACATAATGAGAAACCTAAGAAAACTTGGCAGATATGATGCTCCACCCACAAAAATAACTGATGCACAAGAAATCATACGACTTGGAAAACTAGAATCAATGGGCTTTAGAACCCCAACTGAAACTTTTATCAAACACCAACCTCTACACATAGGCGTTGGTAAATTTCAAAAAACTTATTTCAAACCACAACCCTTTAGTAAAATTACACAAACAGCACTTAAATCTTCAAAATTAGAATTAAGATATGGTCATTTTACACAACCAAAATATCCAGGATATGATATGTATCAATATGGTTCTAGAATGGAATATATTACTAAACCACCGCAACCAGTTGTTAAAGATATTCTAAATAGAATGAGTTTAGAAAGAAGATTTGGTCCCTTTAAAGAACCCTCAAAACCCTTTTATGATATCAAAAATGTTTACAGAGCAGGAGAAATAAAAGAATCATTTGTACCAAAAAAACTTATAGATTATCCTGGATATGAAAAACTAGGTGACTACATTTACAAACCCAAAATAACCCAAACACACCTTTATGACTTCTATAAACCAAAATCCAAACTAACTTTAAAAGATATGTTAGCACCAAGATTTACAAAAGGTGGAAAACTTATCACAAGCAAAGATGCCATAATGGCAGCACGTAAAATTAAATTAGGTGATACAAAAGCTTTTAAATTTACACCAACACCATCAGAAGGAATCAAAGGATTAGATTTTGGACAAAGACAAGTTTCTGTAACAAAAGCAACACTAACACCAACACAACAATCTAAACTTGATAAAATCATAAAACTTGATTCTCAAGCACAGGTTGATTTAAAAACAGGAAAAATAACAAAACCACAATATGATAAAATCATAAAACAGTTACACAATGAATACATAACTTTAACAGGAGAAAAAATAACATTTCCATCAAAACCAAAAATTGTAACTTCTAAATCAACTCCTAAATCTTATGAACCATATAAATATATTCCTTATATTCCACAAGATATTTTAACAATAAAAAAAATTAAAAAACCAAAAATTGTTTTTGAAAGAGAAAGAAGAGAAAGAGTATTTAACCAAAAAGGAGAAGAGTTAATCGATACTATGTTTGGTAAACTAACCATTCAAGAATATAGAACAAAATTATATGAACACAAAGGAATCAAACCAAAAGAAATAATAACTAAACCAACAAGA
>CAZFDQ010000107.1:0-3133 GCA_964518205.1 uncultured Pseudomonadota bacterium
TTGCCGTGGGAGAAACAGTTGCCGGTGTTATTGTTGAACCAATTCAGGGCGAAGCCGGTATCATAGTGCCACCTCCGGGTTACCTGCCGGCATTGCGCGAAATTTGCGACCGTTACGAAGTTCTGCTGATCACCGACGAAATTCAAACCGGAATGGGCCGCACCGGAACACTCTGGGCTGTTGAACAGGTGGATGTAGTACCGGACATTCTAATTATGGGTAAAGCTTTTGGGGGAGGTATTATGCCCATAACAGGTATCGTGGCAAGAAAGCATCTCTGGAAAAACATGCTGGAAAATCCCTGGGTACTGGGTTCACCTACCTTCGGAGGAAACCCGCTTAGCTGTTCTGCTGCGATTGCTGCAATTAAATACACAGTAGAATGGGATATACCGAAGATGGCAGAAGAAAAGGGTAATTATATCCTGAATAAACTGGCCACTCTTAAAGAACAGTATCCTTCAGTGTTAAAAGATGTTCGCGGCAAAGGGCTTTTAATTGGAATGGAATTCCCCAGTGGCCTTCGTATCCTGTTGGTACAGAAAAAAACTTGGTCGGTTCTGCTGCGTGAACCGGATGGAAACAAAACACCAGCTTTTAATGTAAGGCTTAAATATTCTAAAGCTTCATCTTTATTATCATTAATTCCCTGCCAACCCAACATTAAACTTGCATCCCCAATAGAAGTTTTTGAATAGCTTGTGTTGTATGGCTTTAAACCATAGTTTGCAAGCAACGTATTAAAGTTGGTTAAAAATCTTTGCCACTCAACATTGTCTTTATGATACACAGGATTTGTTGCAGATTGTTCTGGTGAAAGATCTTTGTATGTAATATTTTTAAGACTAACATCTCTTATTGGAAGATGAGCAGTCACAAAAAAACCAGATTTTAAATTTTGTCTTAAGTTGATATCAAAGTTATGAATAGAAAATTTGCCATCAAATTCTAATAAACCAAAATTTGTGTTTGTATTGCCAGCGCCACGTAGTGCATTTTCATTAAACCAAACGGTATCAAGCTTGCTTGGTTTTGCAGGAACATCTTCAACCAAAAACAGCATGTTGTGATTTCCAACATTGTTCAAAAGAGATGTTGTGTTTCCGCCTCCATCCCAACAACTGCCAGCATCACCATATGCATAGCTGGCATCAAATTGTGTAAGCCAATCTGTTTTTTGTGTTAAACGTTCTTCATCAAACCAACCAGCAGCATTTGCGCTATGAAGATGAGTTGTTTTATAAAAATGTGCATTATCAACTGCATGCACCCCTTGGCATAAGATTGCTAGCGCAACAGCACAAAGAAGCCTTCGAATCCCGTTCGCCCTGCCTGTGCGTCGTAGCTTTAGCATAGACGTAAGCGAGCATAGCGAGTCGAATGGGTGCGAACGATTCCATTTATTTTTTTTTATATACCTTCTCCCTTCCTAAAAATGTTACTTGTTAAAATTTATAACATTTAATAAACATCATATAATGGTTATAATATAATTTTATAAAAACCTAAAGCAAGGATCGTTTAAGAAATGAGACAAAAAGTCAATTCTTGCGCCACATAATATAGCCTGATATATTAAAATTAGTATTCAATAAAATAACAGGAGGTAATCATGGAAAATAAAAATCAGTTAAACAAAGAAAAAATACTGCAATTCATACAAGAAAATCAAAAATACATTGAAAAAGAGTTCGGTATAACAAAAATAGCTCTTTTTGGATCTTATGCACGAGGAGAACAAACTCCTCAAAGTGATATTGATATATTAATAGAAATGCCTGAACCTGATTTTTTTAAACGATTTGATTTAAAATACTTTCTAGAAAAACATCTAAAAAAAGAAGTCGAAATTGGATATATTGATAGCGTAAAAAGCTTTATAAGGCGCAATATAGAAAAGGATATAATTTATGCATTCGCATGATAGACCAATTGCATATTTTATCGTCGATTTGTTAATTTCTATAAATAAAGTAAAAGGTTACTCCTCCGGCATAATTACAATCGAAGATCTCTTAAAACAAGAATCTACAACAGAATTAATTATACACCAACTTGAAATTATCGGAGAGAGTGTAAGGCATATTTTAAATTGCGAAGAATCGGCACATCTTATCCCGGAATATTGGCGCTCTATTGTAAATTTTCGTAATGTAATTAGTCATGAATATTTTGGTATCAATTACAAAGAAGTATTAAAAATTATCCAAACATACATTCCCCAATTAGAAGAAGAAACCTTATTTCTCTCCCAAAATATCAAAATAAAACCCGACCTAAGCCAAGCCTTGAAAGCTACTGAAAAAGAATTATCAAAATGGAACAAACAAGAAAGTCTTAATATTTTAAAATACATCGCACAACAATTAAAAGATAACTCTTGATTATGAAACAAAAAGCTTTTGCCGAAACAATAGAAAGTTGCCTCAATAACTTTCTGGCACAATGCTGGCAGTGGGATGATTTTCCTGAATTTGGCAGCTTGGTTGAGGTGAATTCAGGCAATCAAAAAATCTTGGGCGTTGTTACACAAGTTCAAACCGGCTCCATGGACCCCATGCGGTATCCTTTTGCATATCAAAAAACAGAAAAAGAATTATTATCAGAACAACCTCAAATTTTTGAATTTTTAAAAACAACATTTAGGGTACAAGTGGTGGGATTTGAAGTAGATAATAAAGTTTTTTACACACTTTCCAAAACCCCATGCAAAATTCATGCCTTTGTTCAAAACGCAAATACGCAAACAATTAAAAACTTTTTTTCAAAACCAAATTATTTAAATCTTTTGTTTGCATTTGAAAGCCAAATTCCAAATCTTGATGAACTCTTGCTTGCGCTGTTACAACATCAAGCAAGCAACAAACTGCTTGATTCACAAAAGCTTGACTCCTTTTGCCAAACCTTTTCACTCTTGACAGGCAATGATTACAGAAGGTTAAAACTTTTTTTAAAACGGATTGAAGTTATTTTTTGAACAAGTAACGGGTAACTAAAAATTTATATAAATCTTGATATAATAATATTATATAGGAAAATATACGCTTTTTGCATTTTTACAATAAAAAGTTATGTTCTTTCAATTTAGGTAGTTGATGTTATTTTTTGTTCGTCGTCATCCTGAACTTGTTTC
>CAZFDQ010000108.1:0-2626 GCA_964518205.1 uncultured Pseudomonadota bacterium
GCAAAAAAAGTGTAATTCTGGCAAATAACTTCATCATCAGGACCAATACCCAATCCATAAAAAGCTGAATGTAATGCATTTGTACCAGAATTTGTTACAAGTGCATAACCACCACCACAAATGCCAGCAAACATATCTTCAAATTCAGCAACCACGCCTTTTCTTTTATAAATAGATAAAGCTGTGTGCATTTGTTTTATAACAGCATCTTCCATCTCTTTTGTAATAAGAGGCCATGGATATGTAACCGGTTCCTTAAATAACGGAATACCGCCCTTTATCGCTAATTGTTGTTTTTGCATAATCTTCCCCTTCAAACAAGTTCACAACCTGATGATCTTGTATAGATTTATAAATTCCATCAATCATTTTCATAATGCCAACACCACTATCACATTCAGATAATGCAATTTCGTGTTTTCCAAAATCTTTTAAAAATTCAAAAACCACATCTGTAAGCGCTACCGGCCACGCTGGAGTTCTTGTTAACGATTCAACCAAATTTCTCTTTTCATCAAATCGTTCAAGCAATTCTCTTTCTAACTTAATATGACCAGCACTTCCAAAAATTTTAAACTCTTCCATTTTTTTTGATTCACATAAAGAAAGAAATAAAGTTCCAACCATGCCATTTGGATACTTAAACGTTGTTAATACCGTTTCTTCTATTTGCACTCCACCAACTTTTTTTGGAGCTAATACAGTGTGAATCTCACTTGGCAAACCAAAATACCAATAAAGCAAATCTAAATAGTGATACCCCATATCAATAACACATCCACCACCAGATTCAGTTAAACTTGCACGCCAACCATTACAATAAGCCGTTGCATTAAGTTGATATCTTGCTTCAAAACGTCGTAAATTTTTAAGATGGAACAAAGACTTCTGACCATGCATGTATAATGGATGGCTTCGTCTTTGAACACAAGTACGCATATACCCTTTGTGTTTCCTTATTAACTCTTCTAAAAACAAAGCATCTTTTAAATCAAAGGCAAAAGGTTTTTCTTTTAAAAACGGAATCTTATTTTCTAATAAATACTTTGATATCTCAAAATGTGTACCATGAGGAGTTGAGACAATAACAAAATCAGGCTTTAACAATTCACAAGCCTGTTTATAATCACAAAAAAAACGAGGGGCGTTTAATCCTTGTTGTCCAAAAACATTATTTACTAGATTTTCTTTATCTTTATCTAAATCACATATTCCAATCAAAGAAATAGGCAATACATCCGAAAAAAACACTGGAAGATAATCATCTATCGCATGTTGTCCAAAACCTATTAACAAACATGAATATTGCTTATTTATGAAACCCATCTAAAAACTCCTACATTCTGAATTATTATTTTTTTTAGAAAAATAATTCTACCAACACAAACGAAATCGTCAAAGCTTTTAATTTTAAAATATACCCATTTGCCGCTAAAAACTTATCATGCTATCATGAAAAAGTATTATTAAATTTTAAATTCAATGGTTAGTTTATGAAAGTCTTTTCATACATTTTCTAATTTCCGATTATGTGGTTAATGCCACAAATATCGTGTTTTCGTTTTTATAGTTTCAAAGTAAAATAGTGTGGTTTATTACGTTAAAGACTATATTTCTAGCAGTTGTCATCCTGAACTTGTTTCAGGATCCACAACCATAATGTAATTAAAACAAATTTTATAATTGGTATTAACTATTTTTTGGATGGATCCTGAACTTGTTTCAGGATGACGACTTTCGTATAAACTAAACACTGAAAGATACAAAATGAATTTAAAAAAGTCCGGAAAATTTTTGGCTAACGATAAACAAGAAAACAAAATCGTTTTAAAATGGGAAATAAGCAACAACGCAACCCTATCTTTTTGCAACAGAGTAAAAAGATGTAGCGAATTTTTGGCTCAAGCTTATGCTTCTGTTGAACTAAACTTTTTGCAAAAATATCCAGAATCAATTTCTAAAGAGATGTATAATTCTCTTGAACCAATGTTTAAAGATAAAGAAAAAATAGATTGGAACGAAATTGAAAAACAAGTAAAA
Source organism: uncultured Pseudomonadota bacterium (assembly GCA_964518205.1). Lineage (GTDB taxonomy): Bacteria > Babelota > Babeliae > Babelales > UASB340 > CAZFDQ01. Next base: position 2,041 of record CAZFDQ010000108.1, read on the forward strand.
AATATTTTAAAACAGTTGTTTGATACAGGCTTTAAAAATAGCTTTTCACCTGGAGATATTTATTTATCTGTTTTAGCCAAAGATCAAAAAACAGAAAAACCTCTTGGTTTAATTCTGTTTTTAATCAAAGAGAGTTTTGATTGCGGAACAATTTTACCAACAGTTCTTGGCGTTGATCCTGAATTTCAAAATAGAGGTTTGGGCAAATTGCTTATGAGTTCTGTTTTTAAAATAATTCCGCAAACAAAGCGAATTATCTTGCATACCCGCCCAACAAATGATAAAGCTATTAATGCTTATTACGCCTGGGGATTTGTAAACGATCTTAATCCTACTCCCAATGAATACTTGATTCCTGAGTACTGGATTAATTTAGAATACAAAGCAGATCAAGTTGATACGCTGCAAAAAGTAGCTAATAATTTTGTTGATTTAGAATAAGTAAATTATAAAACATGTAATGTCATTACATGTGTAGTGACATTACATATTAAACATTAAAAAACTTAAAGGTAAATTTATGACTTTATTAAAACATTTGGCTTACGTGTCATGCGCAGTAATAGTAATTTTGTGCGGTACATTA
>CAZFDQ010000109.1:0-9875 GCA_964518205.1 uncultured Pseudomonadota bacterium
CCAGCTAGGATTCCCTTTCTCCGCCAGCTGGCGGATCAGGGTAAACTCACTAGGTTCTCACTTAAGCCCAGTAACTAATGTTGGCCATCGTGGACAATGTTAGAACTACGATACAGCAACAAAACGAATATATTTATATCCCGGACCTACGAACATACGCCAACGCATAAACTTACCCCCACCCCGCTACTCACTATTTACTTGGTTGTCTGGAAGAATGCCCAATTATTTTACAATTGCACTTGGTTTTAGAAAGTTCATTATTTTTGTTAAGATTTTGTTATAATAGAAAGCAAGCACTTTATTTTATATAAACTAAAAGAAAAATAGTTAAAAAATCGCCTTTAATACTAGTTTTTATTTTCCTTATTTTTTTTGCTGCCTTTTTATCTAAAAATCCTCTTCGGCAAAAAACATCAATTTCTGATTACTTAAAAAGCCGCTACCCCAACGGCTATGAGCTCAAAACATATCGGGAAGGAAACGTCGAAATAGGTTGCGCCTTCAATGCTGGGGGAGTAACAGTCGGCCAATGGTTTCCTGATGAAAATATCAACCCTGTCGTTTATTCTAAAAATGAAAAGGGCAGTACAGCTTTATATGAAATTGATGCTGGATTTGGCGTTACTACTTGCGTTGAATTTTTACCTCTTGAAGAAAATAATACAAATAAAATCGTCAACAAATGGGAAAGCTGGGCTGGTGGAAGCGGTGGTTTATCTGGCTTAATTGTTTGGGCCTTAGATGAAAAAAATCAGGTTTTTGTTCCAATCACGGGCTATCCAAAAGAAATAGCCTCTACCGAAGAGCATAATCTAAAAATCAAGAATATCGCTACAGACGAAGAAAGAATTTTTCCATTAGTTAGTGCTAATTTTTACACTAAAATAGCTTACCCAGAAAACGAAGACGATAAACAAATAAGGCTGTATTTTGCCAGTTATATCTGGGATTTTGAGTCACAGCCTTCCGAAAGCCATTTTTCTCCTCATGTTTGGGAGCTAAGAGTCTTTAACCTTCAAAATGATAAATTCGTAAAAGATGAGAGCTGGAACAACGGAAAAATTTATATAACCGAAGAAAAAATTCCTGTTTCAGAAGAGGGCTTCCAAATTCTGGGTGCTATTTTCTAAAAATATCTCTCCACCGATAATAAAGATATACAGGGCGGGAAACAAATTTCCAATCATCATTTTTTTCGTCGTTATCCCAAAAATGGCCTCGATTAAAACCGAAACTCCCCGACCCGTCATCATAAGTACATGACCAGTTTTTCCTGTTTACAACAGCACAATCTGTGTATCTGTTCGGGGCAAAATCTGCCATGCGCCCAACAACATCTTGTCGTTTAACTGAAACTTTATAGGTTGTCTTGTTAAGGGTTGTCCAACCAAACTCTGGATAGTAAGAAATTGGATATTTGATAATCTCTGATTTTAGAAAACCCCAATCTATAACAATAATTAAGAGAATAAAGATTACGAAAGTGATAAAAAAGGCTATTTGCTTAAGTTCTTTTAATATTTGGGTCTTGGTCGGAGGCCGCATATTATTTTGGGTTGGAAATTTCATACTTCTCCTAAAAGGTTTTAAGCGAGAATTTTTCGCCACTTTTTCTCTATTATATATAATATTTTTGATAACAGGAAAATAAATTTATCCTAATTTAATTAGATTCTCTGTGTGTCCAAAAATTTCTGATGTTTTCCACCCTCTCTATCTCGATATCGCTTAATTCATCCCGCTTTATGAAGTTTAGGTTTTCGTTCTTTAACATTGAGAATAATTGGTCATAATCATCATTTATTTTTCTTTCAAAATATTCACCATTAAAGCTGAATATCCTCCAAATAGCAGCTGTTTTTCCGCGTGACAAGCCCGCTTCTACAGCCTCTTGCGCTTCTTCTGCTTTCTCCCCAAAAGTTTCCTTTACAAGGCCCTCCTCCTCTTCAGACAATTCACCATCTAATGAAAACTCGCGAACGATTTCACAAACCTCCATATACCCATCTTGATTTAAGTCTTTAACAATAAGACTATGGCTTTCGATGTAAAAAACGTAGTCGACAATACTTTCGGGATTATCAGTATTAGGAATAGAATAAATATTTTCATTTTCTAGGGTAAAAAACATCGCTTCTGATTGGTGAGGTCCGACCCAGCAATCGGCTCTTAAATATTCTTTGGGATTATTGGAATCTAATTTATATTTCTCCATTCGGAAAAACGCTGGTGGATTAATTTCTTTCCTTGAGATACGAGCAATTTCTTCTCCTTCCCTATTTAAAAGGCTCAAGTAGCCAATTTTTTCACTATCGGGGAGTGGTAAATATAAAACTGCCAATTCTGTTTTTCCATCCCCATTCATGTCTAGCTTTTTTGTTTTACTTGCATATAGGCCTTCTCTTTCGGGTATGGACCAATCCATGTTTTGGGAGGTTTTCTCTATCTGGTTATTGTTAAATTTTTTATTAACTAAATACAGCGAGGTTGCACCGAACCCAATAACTAAAAATATTATTATAATTAGCTTGATTTTGTTGTTTTTCACAATGGGGTAGTTTTTTCTTTTTTTAAAGAGATGTTGCGATTTTAATTATAACTTCCACCAATTACCGCCAATCAGAATATAGAGAAGTGTTTTCTTTATTACTATCACTAATAGCACCCCAACTAAAGTGGCGGCTATTCCTGATAAAATTGCTGTTTTTTAGGCTTCCCTCTTCCTTATATCCAGAGACTAACCTATATCCACCATTACAAATTTCCCTCATTTTGCCCTTGTCGTAACTGCTCACATAATACTCGCTAATATAAAGGCCCGTTTTTGAGGCAACAAAGATTCTTTCATCATCACAGGCAATAAGTGGGTCAAAACTTTTTGAAGGAGTATTCACATAATAAAAAAAGAATCCTAACGGGAGGGTTAATAAGAAGGCGATAAAAAACACAACCTTAAAAAGCCGATACCAAGCCTTATCTTCTAAAGATTGCTTGTGGTTTTTTTTCACTTTCTTTTCTTATCTTTTAAAAAATTCAATCCAGAATAATCAATCTTATTCTCTAGTTTTTCATATTCGTTTTTAGTTATTTTCTCTCCTTTATGGTTGTAATATACACAAGTATCTATTCTTAGCAGTTTAGCTATTGGGTAGGTTAATAAACTGCTGATAGCACCGGAAATAAACGCCCCAATCATACCATCAACTGGAAGTAACAAAAAGAGAACGATAAATACAGGGAATATAATAAGGGCTAACTTGGGGTTAGATTTCTTCATTGCTCTCAGTATAACATTTTTTAATTTTTGTTATATGTGATTATTTAAAATAAGCTTGTGACGTCGGGTTTTTATTTGATGTTATACTCATATTGAAGATGAGAATAGCAAGGCTTTTTGATGTGTTGTTGGGATTAGGTAGGGGGTGGGAAGAACAGTTCGACAGAGACTCCAAAACGGAAGTTGAGAAACTGCAACAAGAGCAGGTTATAAAGGGTATGTTAACAAGCGGAATTGGCAGAAAAAAGATAGAAGAGCTTAGACAGAAAAGAAAACAGGAAAAACAGGATGAAAAACGCAAGCGACTGTTAGAAGGCTTAAAATTATTACCACCATGGTTAGCGCTGTTAATTTCATTGATTTCGCTCGTTATTTCTTTGAACTCAAATAAAAAAGCCAATACCGCTTTTTTGCCACCCGAACCAGCTAGAACAGAAGTAATTGAATACCAGCAAACTTTTCTTCCGGAGGAGAAAAGAACTGGAAATTGCTGGACCAGTTCTTTGGCTGTCTCCTCAAGCCCTAAGGCTTGGCGTTGTGCGGTTGAAGAGGGAGGAATAGTAAGCTTCATATTTGACCCCTGTTTCGAAACCGATGAAGGCAATGTTGTTTGTGGGATTGACCCCCAAAACCCAACCTCCGGTTTTGAATTAGAATTAACTAGACCGTTACCCGAGAATAGAAATGAAAGCCTACAAGAAAGGATTAGTTTTTGGCAACTGGAACTAGAGAATGGTGATACTTGCCGACCGCATACAGGAACAATTCCATCATTTCACGGAGAATGGGCTTATTATCTTTGCGACAATGGCTATACGCTAGGTGATTTTCAAGAAAATAATGGTATATACACAATAGGGTATATAACTGGAGATGATTATGGGCATTGGGTAACTAAAGATGATTATGAGAGCGTTAAATCAGAAATAATTAAATCTGTCATGGTTCAGAAGGCGTGGAGGTAAAAGAAAAACAAAATAAATTGGCTTAAAAATTTTTACCAACCATATCTTATTAACCTTTCATAACCATCTTGAAGGCGTAAATAAATAGGCTCTGTGTTTGTGTTTTCACAAAAACCGGAATTTTTAGTTTCCCTCCTTATTGAAGTTACCTCCTCATTTATAAGATTTATTTCTGTTTCATAGGTTACACACTCTAACTCTTCCGGTTCTAGAGTAATCCTTTCTTCATCCCAGGTTTCGATTTCGAGCAAGTCAACATGTGTGAATAAATATCCATCGTTAATATCCGCCTCAAACCTAAAACAGTGGCCTATTTTCTTGTAGCATTTTAGTGTTATCGTTTGAAACGGAAAAGCCAAATCAGTATCTGAGACCCATGACCCCTTTACTGTTAAGTAAGCGTCATCGGGGGGGAGTTCTGTTAAGTGAAAACTATAAGGAGGTAAATTGGTAGCTCTCTTATTATAGAGGTTTTTGATAAAAAGAGCTTCTAACAAAACGACTAAAAAGAAAAGAAATATTAAAACATTTTTCATATCTAATTTACACAAATCTGTAAATTTTCAAGAATAACACTGGCGACTAGTCAGATTACCTCTGCAATTCAGGATTGTTCCTAGATTCTCTTCCAATTTCCTGCTTTTTTTGTTCTTCTATTGATACTCTGGCTAAAATTATTGCTCTCATTTATCTTTTTTCTACAGATAAGCTTCCATTTAAGGCGTCTACTTTGTAATAATTTAGAGTTATTTCTTCGCCGCTTGTTGAATACTTATATAAATGAATTAGCCAATAAAGGCTATCTTCTTTGGGTTCTTCAATTGTGTATGTGACTTTATACCCTTCTCCCAGCGAACGAATGAAATCTTGATATTCGCTAAGCCCAAGCATTTTTTTTACTGCTTCTCTTTCAGAAATCTTCCCGGGGGGTGTAAGTAGGGATTTGAATTGCGGGCTTGTTGTTGAATATAGACGGTTAGCTACAGGATGTTTTTCTTGGCAAGCCTCAATCGCTTTTTTGAATTTAGCCTGAGGCGTATCACCCATTTTATGGGTTTCGAAATAACTTAGGTCGCAGTCAATTGCGTCGTGGTTATAAACCCAGCAGGCATTTCTATACTCTCTTTTGAACTCGTATTCTGCCTTGTGAATACAGTTGTCAAACGACTCTTGATTTCTTTCTTTCTCGCTTTCTTGCTCAGCAAGTTTAAATTTTTCTTTCTTGGGAAGAAAAATGACATAGTGGTAAGCAATGGCTAATGAGCCGATAAGAACAGAAAGACCCAGAAGAATAAACAGCAGTTTTCTCATTTTTGCCTTTCAATAAATTTATCCAAATCTGTTTTTTTAATTCTATATTGTTTGCCTGCCTTGTTAGCATTTAGCTTGCCCGATTGTATCCAGCGATAAACTGTGAGATAGGCTACTTTCAGCATTTTTGCCACTTCTTCTATGGTGTAGTATTGCTCGTTTTTCATAATAGCTAAATTAGCTAAGCAGATATTTAATAACAGCCAACATTAAAAGTATTCCTGATATCACCCAGAATATCTTTTTAATGAAAACGAATAACGATTTAAGAAATTTTCTTGTTTTATAAACCAATCTCAGCCTGTTGTCTATAAACTTCATCTCTGGAATGGTTTCTTGCAATACACTCGTTAAGGTCTCATACTCCATTTTGTCCATTTTTTCTTCGTCAGTTGTCATGTCCTCGAGTGTTCCTAAAACAATTTTTTCTCCATATTTCTTCTCTAATCTCGTTCGCTCGCTTTGCAACTCACTCGGACTATATTTTTTCTTATTTCCATACTTTTGCTTAATATGTTTTTCCCAATTTGGTGAATTTGTCATATTTATCATTATTTAACATTTTATTCTGAATTGCAAGTAGTTTTAACGGCTCAAACTCTGTTATCTGCTTTCTAAGCAGTGAGGATACGCCACCGTATAAACTTACCCCACCCCCGCTACTCACTATTTATTAATTCATAAAAACAAATGAGATAAACATTAAATAATGTTATATAATGTTTACAATGAGATGAGCAAAACAAGTCGTAAAATAGCTATTATTCTGTTTATTGGGTTAATTGTTGCCACTGGCTATCTTGTAATTAAGAAAAGACAAAGCCAAACCAATAACAAGCAAGAAAAAACCGAAAAGCAAAAGATAATTGAAAATCTCTCATCACAACACAATGCAAAAATAGACTGGAATAATAAAGCAAAGTTTACAATCGAAATCCAAAACGAAATAGTTTCCGACCAACCATCTATTTTTATCGGACAAATTACAGATATCGCAAAAGAAAATGAATCAGACTACTTGTATTTCCATTCCTCTCCTTTGGAGATTAACTCTTATATCTTAAAACTTCAAATACCTACGACAATTAAAAGCAAACTTTTTGATAGTGTTACATCTGCCACATCTTATTTTTATAATGAATATGCCATTGTAGCTCGAATAAATAAAGTTCAAAAACCATTTTTTTCTTTAAGGGGAATGTCAACTGGTGAAGAGTATGAGGAGGTTGAAGTTTATTTGAAGGAATCAAGCTTTATAGGAACTGGAGAGATTGTAGATTTTAAAAGGCTGTATTAAAAATAAAATTACTTTGCGAAAAGGTATAGGCCCACACAGTTGCTATTTCTACGATATTTAATATCAATGAAAGAGCTATCACAAAAGAATTTAACCAAATCCGAGACTCTCCTTTTATCTTCATATAGGAAACTGAATCATTATTTAAATGTTATTTTAAGAAAAGCTAATTCATTGTTTAGGCAGAAGCTCATTAAGATATTTTTATTGATTTTTGTCTTTCTTTTAATTTCAATTATTTTTTTTATTGTTTACAAAAGTAAAAGCTACAAGAAAGAAGGAAAACTCCTTTATGAAAACATTAAATACGAACAAGCATTAGAAAAATATTATGAAGCTAAGAAGTGGTGGTTATTTGAAAAAATCTTTTCGAGGTTTAACGATAAAGATTTAGACAACAAAATTAGAAAGGCAAAAGTAATGGTTCGTTCTTCTGAGTTCTACAGTCAAGGGATAGAGGCATACGAAGAAGAGCGATATGGTAGCGCAAAGTGGTATTTAAATAACTTGGCTGAAAACGACCCCAGAAATGAAGAAGCGAAGAGAATTTTAACAAAAATTGAAGAGGCTCTTTCAGTAAAACCAACCTCTTCGCCTACGCCTATACAATTAAAACCCTTAACTTTAGCCCTAACCCCAACACCAACTTTACCGTCTATACCAGAAAATAAACCTTCCTATGTGTATGACCCTTATTATCCTATAATTTTATCTTTGTCGGATAATAGGGGTGGGCAAATAAAATATTCTTCTTATAATCAATACCCATATAGTTCTCAAGATACTAGTATTACTTTAAAAGTAGGAGATAATATTAGATGGGAGGCTGTAGCAAGTGAACCTATGGGCAGGCAAATTTTATATCAATTTCATTCAAACTCACAAAGGCAAATAGATACGTTCGGACGAGGTCAATATAAAACTGAAAACTGGTTTGAATATACAATAACTGAAGAGGACATTAAAAGCGCCGGAGAAACCCTGCGGATTGTTTTAGAAATTCGCTCCGAAAAGGAAAATTATAGAACGGGAGAAAGTGGTTCTGATGATACAACCTATCTTGATTATAAACTTCAACCCAACCCATAACGAGGGGAAATACTGCTCTCCCTAAAGGACTTGTTCTGCAACAAAGAATTAGAGTTTAATTTTACACTGAGTGATGTTCAATTTCTATATTCTTCTTTCAATCTCAAATATAAATATCGCCTAGGGGTGTGAGAATACGATGTTCACTTTTCCGAGGATTATCCTTGGTTGACAAAAGGCCCTTTTCTGACTTAAACAATATATGCATCGCTTACTGTCTTTTCTTATTGAATGCTTCATACATCAATTTCCAGGCAGCGAATGATGTAAAACTATAAAGCGCTGATTTTAAGCTCAACAAGCTCATATCCTTATCTTCATCTTCAAAATAAATCGGGCTAAAACCTGAACAAAAATCATTATACATAACAGATAGTTCTGCCCAATCTTCTCCTTTATAAGAAACGATTGTGTTAAGTAGAGAAACTAGGTCAGCTCGTTTCTTTTTTTGTAATAAACCTTTAGCCTTAGGTAATAATAATTTGCCTATATCAATAACAACACGCATATTGCCAGTAACGTCTGTTTGGTTCAATGAACCCAACAAGTTAAAAACACCATGGTTATAAAGTTCGGCTCGGGTTTTATACTTCTTTAATGCCGCTAAAGCCTCTGTAAGTTTGCTTTCATTTGAGATTAATTCTTCATGTATATCTTTGGAATAAACTTTTTCTCTTGCTTTAATAATCGCTTTAATGCATCTACTAAACACTTTACGACTGAAATTGATATGGCTGATGTGTGGTGCTTGTGTCCTCTGGGCTCTATAAAAGGTTGTTGGCTCTTCATTACCATGAGCAATCTTTGACCTTTGTTCGTAAAAATCTTTAACCCAATGGACTAGCTGTTCTGAACTTCCTAAAAGAGCGCTGACGCCTGTAGTGAGCGAGCTTAATACTCGTTCTCCTTGTGTGTTAAATAAGGCTTCAAAAGCAATCGCCATATTCATAAAACGCTCTAAATCATCAATCTCAGGGTCAGACTTGAAAGATTTATTAAACCAGTCAAATGAACGAATTATTCTCTTAAATTCATCCTCCGAATACAAAGCCCCTCGAAGTTGAAGAAAATGACTAACTATATCACCAGCACTATCGATATGGAGAATGTAAGGCCTAACATTAAAATTAGGCCTAAACTTTGACCTCGGATAATGAATATCTATCGATATTCTTCCATTCAGGACCCCATTATAATAGGCAAACTTTCTCCTTGACATTGGTCTGCTTATTTCAAAAACCACATAGTCAAAATTACTATAGTTAGCGCCGCTTCTTTCATCTGATAATTCTTGAAACCTTAAAACAACAGATAGTCTGTCAAGAAAATCTTTTAGCCTTAACCATTCATTTTTATTATGAATAGTGGTCCAGCCATATGTATATTGATTGATATTGGCAGCGTTTTGAAAAGTGAATGATTTTACAATCTTGGTTAAATGCCCCTTTAGGCGATTGGCTTCTTCATCAAGAATTTCCTTATAAGACGGTTTAAGCTCGTAGCCTTCGATGCTCCATTCTTTATTGATAAAAAGATAAGGGAATAAAAATATCGTCAAGTTTCCTCTTTTGGTTTGTTTAGTTTTTTTACTACTCATTACCCTATATTTTACTCGAGTTAGAATGTTTATTAAAGGCACGGCTCGATATAATGAAGTCAAATAAAAATGAAGATTAAAACCTTCCAAAAATCAAAACTAACCCCTGCTGAAAAAAACCTTATTCGTTTATTGGAAACTAACGAAAACTTTGAAAAGGAAGTGTGGCGAATTACTGAGAGCTACTATGAGAAAAAACGGAAAGAGTATCGGGCTGAACAACAAAAGATTAACAGGCAAATAAATAAGCTTCATCTTGTCGATGAAGAGTATTACTTGACTTCAGAATACCTGTTAAAGCTGGCTTCTAAGGCAAGTAAACTATTTGAAAGTTCT
>CAZFDQ010000110.1:0-2309 GCA_964518205.1 uncultured Pseudomonadota bacterium
GGAGCGTGGTTTAGCACATTTGATTGAGCATATGATTTTTAAAGGGACAGAAAAATTATCAGAAGGTGATATTGATGCTATTTCAAGAAGATATGGAGCAGATTTTAACGCTTTTACCTCTAAAGATATGACTAGCTATTATTTTGAAGTTGATAAAAATAATTGGCAGCCTTTTATGCCAATTTTAGCCGATTGTATGCAAAATGCGCGCTTTGATGAACAGCATTTAGCTTCAGAATTAATGGCGGTTATTCAAGAGTTACGAATGTATAAAGATCAACATTGGAATGTAATGCTGGAAAAAGCCTCATCTTTAATATATCCGTCTACTTTTCCTTACCATTATCCAATTATTGGATATAAAGAAGATTTGGCATCTTTAGCTGCGCAAAATTTAAAAACTTTTTATCAAAAATATTATAGGCCTGAACATGCAACTTTATTTGTTGTAGGAGATATTGATGTTGATGAAGTAGTGTCTGCTGCTCACCATAATTTTGAAAATATTAAGTCTGAGGGTGAGAGCACAAAAGGTTTAAGGGGAATTAAGTTTCCAAAGTTAGCTAAAGATTTGGTTGCACATAAAACTAGAATTTATGAAGATGTAAAAAAAGAACAATTAGGTTTTTATTGGACTATCCCAGGGCTCAAAGAAAGAAATGAAATAGTTGTTTCTTTTGTTGCATTTATTTTAGGTCAGGGTGAAGGTAGTAGGTTGTATCGTAGATTAGTTGATGAAGAGCGTGTTGCTGTTTCTGTTGGAGCCTTTGTTGATCACTTGGTTGAAAGTGGTCTTTTCTTGATTTTGGTTGAACCAATTACAGGTAAAATTGAAGAGTGCAAAAGAATTATTCAAGAAGAATTGGATAGATTTATAAAAGAAGGTGTAACTGTTTCTGAGTTGAATAAAGTTATCAGAACACGAAGTCGAGAATTTTTTCAACGAATGCAAAGCTTGCAAGGTTTTACCTATGAATGGATTAGGTCATATTTTACAACGGGAGATGAGTTTGCATTTTTCAAACAAATGAAAGAATTTAAAGTTATTAATTCTGAAGTTTTACAAAAATTTGTGGGAGATAACTTAGATCCATTTTTTATGAATCAGATAGAGATTGTACCTTTGCCTGAAAGTAAAAGAGCTTTATGGCAAAAAGCAAAAGAAGATTCTGAAAAATTGGATGTTGCAATTCTAAGTAAACATCAACGAACCGTTCCTATTGAAGAACCAAAATTTGTAAAACAGCTTCCATCACCTAATAGATTAGATTTTACTTTTCCAAAGCCAAATACACAATTTGCAATAGACAATGGCTTGAATGTTTTGATGTATAAAAATGTTCAGTGGCCTATTGTAAACATTAGGTGCCAGTTTAAAGACTATGCGCATTTTGCAGACAGCAAAGATGGTATTTTATTAGACCTAATGATGATTGCATTAATTGAAGGTTCTTCTGGTTATTCCAAAAAAGATACAGTTGATTTTTTTGATAGTTTTGGTGCCTATTATAGTTATGATGTTGTAGGTGGAGTTTTAACTGCTCTTAAAGAAAACTATCGTGATGTTTTAGCTCATTTTTTTCATGTTTTAATAAAACCAGAATTTACACAGCAAACTTTGGATAAGCTAAAAGAGATTTTTATAGATTCTTATCAACGACGCAAAGATTCCCAAACGGAAGTTGCTGTCAGAATTTTAAAAAATTTAATTTATGGTGATCATCCATTTAAGTGGACCTTTGATGAAGCTATTGAGTTATTACAACATGTTTCCGTTGAACAACTGCAAGAATTGCACAAAAAATATGTAACGCCTCAAAATATGTTTGTAACAGTTGTCGGAGACTTTGATTTTGACGAAATGCAAAAAAATATAACGGACATTTTTGATGATTGGGCTGGAGAAGCACATGAAGAAATTAAATATCCTGAAGGTAAATTTGAACCAGAGCAAGTTGACGAAGTTATGTTGCGTGACCAAGTTGTTTTGGTTTTAGGCCAACCAAGTTCACTGAATATATATCATGAAGATATGACTGCCATTAGACTTTTAAATATTATTTGTTTTGATTCCTTAGGTTCTCGTTTATATCAATTAAGAGAACGCACTGGCCTTTTTTATACAGCATTTGGAATGTTTGCAGCAGGGGCAACCAAAGAGTATGGCTTTAATTATGTAGGTGCAATTTTAAGCAAAGACACACTCGATGAAGCAGAAAAAAATATTTTAGGTGTTATAAAAGATGTAGCAGAAAAAGGCGTTTATCATGACGAATTAAACTCTGCACGTCAAATGTACTTAAAAGCTT
>CAZFDQ010000111.1:0-1511 GCA_964518205.1 uncultured Pseudomonadota bacterium
AATATAAAAATTTACGCGTGCCTTGAAATTGTAGTTAACTCAAGACACATTGACACTTATAAAAATTTATTAAGCAAAATACTAAACTTGGTTCCAAAAGATATTTCCTCTAAGGCTCCAAAGTCTGCGCGTCAATTAATTTTGGTCTTTGACCAGAGAACAGATATAGAAATTAAGATCCGCCAGCAAATTAGAGACAGTCGCACTAAAATTATTAAACATTTTAACAAGTCTTGTGCTTTCATAGACTATGGTTTTGATTCTGATTCTAAATTATGCTGGGGGATACAAATTGCTGATTTTGTCGCTTACCTTTTAAGAAAGCAACAAACCTTTCAGAGAGAAAATAATCTCTTTAATAAATCAGATTATTTTTTAAGTTTTGAGACAGTAGATAATTTAATTTCTAGCATAAAAGATAAATGTAAGATTAAATACTTTTCTAAGAAGTCTTTCTAAGATTCTTCTTGACACCTTTCCTTATCTTCAAATATACTGTAATAAATTCAATTAAAATGGGAGTAACTTCAAAATGACCGAAGAAGATAAGAATGATATTCTCACCATTGACCAAACCGCACAACTTTTAAAAGTAAGTCCTCGCACCGTTTACGAACTAGTTAGCAAAGAAAGAATCCCGGGGAAAATTTTTGCCAAAAAAGTTGGGAGATCCTGGCGTATCATGCGGAAAGAAATTGACAATTATCTTTCAGAAGAACCGCAAGGGTTTGATCAGTTAACCCTAAATCAATCACAAAAGATAGGGTAGTTTTCGTTAAAGTTTTTATGTTTTAATAAACTATGACCGAAGATAATAAGATCGAAAATCAGAAAATAATCATCAGAGAACAACTCGGCCTCCCTATCGAGAACATCACCACCTCTAAAAAATACAAAGACGAAAAAATGGTTACGGTTGAAATCCAAAAAGAATTTGACGTTTTGGATAAGTCCTGGGAGAACAAAGTCTTTGTTAAACTTTTTGTAGCTGCTCGAACTTCCGGACTTCTTAAAAAAATATCAGACCGGGAATTTAAAACTTTAATTGCTCTTGCTTTATACATGGATGAAAATGGAGACTGTTATCCTAGCCAGGACCAGGTTGCCCGCGATTTGGGTTGTACCCGGGTTACAGCCAACAGAAGAATTCAAAGTCTTTTAAGATTTAGATTTAATGGTGAGCCGGTCGTAACAGCAGTTCGATTAAGGAATAAAGGCGGCACCTGGGAAAATGTGCGCTATACAATTTTACCTGTTGCACACCTTAAAATCTTTGAGAAATCAGACGAAAATGAACCTAATAACAACCATGTATCAAAAACGATACAAGGTGAACCATGTAACAATCCCGCTACATGGCAAAACCGGCACACTAACAAGAACTATACGTTAAACAATAACCAATTTAATAACGTTAAGAGCAACGCTATTTCAAATAAGAAGAAGAAAAAAAGATCTGAAGACAAAGAATACCTTGCTTCATATATAGCAGAGCAATTAGAGGACGACCA
>CAZFDQ010000112.1:0-4376 GCA_964518205.1 uncultured Pseudomonadota bacterium
CTTTGAGAAAAACCTGATAAACGCTCCGGTCTCATCAGTCCACTATTCCAAAAACATCGCTCTAACCGACCACACAACGCCCTATACCTATCTATCCCAGCTAGCCAAGCTTAACATCAATAAACGGCTGGATACCAACAGGACAGACTTTAGAAACGAAGGACATAGCTTCAAATATCGGACAAACTCGTTTGAAGTTGTCTTTTACGATAAAATCAAAGACTTACAACAAGCCAAAATAAGCGAGAAACGGGCAGAAGAAAGGGATAATACTCTACAACTGGATTTATTTGATATCCTGAAACAACGAAAACCATTTGAGGTATTAAGAATTGAAATAAGGCTAAACAGACGGCAAAAAATCAACCAAATTCTCAAAAAGGTAAATAAAGAAGTAGAGCCAACTTTTATAAACATTTTTAACCAAGACACGGCTAAAAAGGTATTGCTTTATTATATCAACGAGATTGAGGAAGCCTACCCACCCTTGTTGACTTATCAATACGACAGTCTTAATAAATTCTTTGAAAGGCTTTTGGTAGCAAACCCAAAACTAAAGCCTACTCAGGCTCTTGAACTGACAGCTTTTAGGGCATTGCTTGAAGAAATTGGTGTAAGAGGATATAGGCAGATAACCAAAAGACACGGCGATTATTATTGGTATAGTCTTAACAAGAAAATGAAAAAACTAAACTATACTGACGAGATTAGCGTATTCTCCCTGCTTAGAAAGCAGATAGCCAAATTTGAGCCGTTAAAACTACTTGCAATTCAGAATAAAATGTTAAATAATGATAAATATAAACAATAAAAAAATAAAATGAAAAAGCTTGAAACTAAATACATAGTCGCAATCATCATAAGCATAATTCTTGGGTCTTCAATTTTAGGCTATGGTTATCTTGACTACAAGTATAAAAAGGAGGCTCTGGAACAAAAAATAAAAAGCGAGGAGCAGGCAAAAATTGAAGAGGAAACCAAGACACTTGATAAACAGCAGAAATATCTTCAATGTAAGGCTCTTATAGAAATTTCTAAACACGAATGGTGGGATAAAGAATGTAAAAGTTTGGGGTTAAAAGAAGACTGTAATCTTCCTTTTGCCAATGGAGACAGAATAAAAGGGTGGGCTGAAAATGAAATAGATAATTGTTTCAAGCTAATTTATTCAAAATAATAGAAAATATTAAATTATGACAGAAGAAAAATACTACACCATTGAAGAAGTGGCAAAAAGGCTGAAAGTAGCCTATCTTACGGTTTACCGCTGGATACAAGGTGGAAAATTGTGTGCCTATAAATTTGGTAAGCAGTACAGAATTACACGCCTAGATTTTGAAAGCTTTAAAAAAAAATCTAAAACAAAGAAATGATAAATAACAAAAATAGCGCGTTTACGGTTCTAGATCTGTTTTCGGGTGTAGGCGGACTATCTTCGGGCTTCAGTCAAGCTGGTTACAAAATACTTGCAGGTATAGATAATTGGCAAGACGCTCTAGACACTTTTGCACTTAACCACCCCAACTCAAAAGCAATTAATATTGATTTGTCTGACTTTACTAAAGAAAAAATCCCAGGCACTTTATCACAAGATGTTGACATCGTAATTGGAGGACCACCCTGTCAAGGTTTTTCTATATCTGGTAAGAGAAACCCAAACGATCCAAGAAACAGTCTGTATCAGGCATTTGTACAAAGTGTTGATATTTTAAACCCCAAGGCTTTTGTGCTAGAAAACGTGCCTAATCTTATCTCAATATCAAAAGGGAAAATAAAAGACAATTTAATCAGTGACTTTGAAAAGTTGGGCTTTGCTGTTTCCTATAAAGTATTGCTTGCGTCTGATTTTGGAGTTCCTCAGAACAGGAAAAGGGTCTTTTTTGTAGGTTTAAAAAAAGAAAAGCCGTTTAGGTTTCCCCAACCTACACATAGAAACAGCAATGTAAGCTCTTTTGAAGCCATATCAGACTTACCAGACAAAAATTTGGTTGACGGAACACTAAACACTAGCTTGCCAAAAAGCGAATACCAAAAACTAATGAGACAAAAAACAAAACTTATATACAACCATCAACTAACTAATCACACAGAAAAGACTAAAAAAATAATTTCGTTGGTCCCCGATGGAGGTAATTACAAAGATTTGCCTAAGAAGTATAAATTGACTAGAAATGTCAATATTGCTTGGACCAGATTTGACAGCACAAAGCCCAGTTTCACTATAGATACTGGACACAGACACCACTTTCACTATGAATATAATAGGGTACCAACAGTCAGAGAGTCTGCAAGGCTACAATCATTCCCTGACGATTTTAGATTTTTAGGAAGTAAGACCAGTCAATATAAACAAGTAGGAAATGCTGTTCCTCCTTTATTGGCAGAAGTAATTGCAAACGAATTAAGAAAATACATATGAACTACACAATTCCAGAAAAGTATTATTTTAGACTTCACCATATTAGACCAAGGTTCAAAAACGATGTTGAAAATGTATTAATTTTTATGGCGACAGAGATTGCCAAAATGGAGCCAGAAGACTACAAACTGTTTAAGAAAAAGCTTAATGGGATCATTAAGTTATACCCAGGCAATTCTTCGAAAAAGATAAAAACCATAAATAATTGGCGAACTGAGATCTCCTCATTATTCGGCTTTATAGAATATATTGATAGTACTGCGATGCCAAGTCGAATGGCAAAATTACTAGCAGATCACCAAGACTTGATAGAGTTTTTTAGATACTTTTTGTTTTACTTTCAATATCCAGGTGGGCATCTAAAACCAAAACAAACGGCAGAGCTTATTAAGGCAGGGGTGAAATTTAAACCTGCCCCTTACATAATGCAAATCCTAATAGAGGGTCAAAAAAAATCTAACGGAAAATTTGGACTTACAAAAGCTGAGGTTACACACTGCATATTTAACGACATTAGAGTTACCAGAGATCACAGAACTCCAGAGAAAACTCTTGAACTAATTTTGGACAACAGAAATAGTCATTTTGAATACGACCAATCTGGAGACGTAATTCGCTATGCAGGAGATATTTTAGATTATATGGAACTTGCAGATCTAGTTAAATTGAAACCAAATTATAAATATTACCTGAACACTGCCAACTTGGAAACTATTCAAGCTTTTATTTCCAAAACTGACTATTTCAAACCTTATGAACCCCTATATGCAACTGAAGAAGTCCAAATAGACCGAATTAAAGAAACCCAAAATGACTGGTTCTCATATGTTAATAGCGAGCTAGAAAGCTCGTTATTCGAAGCTGATATTGTTTCTCTAATAGAAGAAATTGGAGAAATTAAGGAACTTAGTGAAGAACAGTCAGTCTTCATAAATGAAGTATTAAAACGAATAAGACAATCATTATTAGAAGAAGCTTCTGTAAAAACAAAAGAGATTGGAGATGTTGGTGAAACAATTATCATTGAACACGAAAAGGCTAAAGTTTTTAAACTTGGAAGAGATGACTTAATTCACTTAATCCTTAAGATACCTAACCAATTTGCCGTTGGATACGACATTCAGTCTGTCCAAGAAACGGGTGACAAAAAATATATTGAAGTAAAAACAAGCATAAGTAGGGGTAAGCTGGCCAATACATCTTTCCATATGACAACTAACGAATGGAGCTCTGCAAATACTCTGCAGGAGAGCTATTTTGTTTATAGATTAATGATCAGCAAGACCGATCTCTCACTATTTGTTATAAAAAACCCCGTTGGGAAATACAAAGAGGATATGATCGAGATGACTCCAAGAGAAGGAGCAGATATTAGATACACACATAACTCTGGGTATTGGGAACAGTTATTAATATGAAAAATCCATACAAAATTGCTTCATTGTTTAGTGGCTGTGGCGGAATGGATCTTGGTGCAGAAGGCGGCTTTTCTTATTTAAGTAAAAAATACAAAAAGTTGAACACGAAAATAATATATGCGGTGGATTTCGATGACAAAATAGTTGAAATATACAATAACAATTTCGCTAACAAGTGCTATATCGCAGATATTCGAGAGGTCGTTTCTAAAGCAGTTCCAAATCACGATATTCTTACTGGCGGATTTCCTTGTCAATCTTTTTCGGTAGTAGCTCAAAATCCTAAAAGATTGGGATATAAGGATGAAAAGGGTCAGTTGTTCTTTGAAATGAAAAGAATTTTAAATGTTAAAAAGCCCAAAGCCTTCATTGCAGAAAACGTGAAGGGCATTTTATCTGCAAACAAAGGAGAGGCTTTCCCGTTAATAATTAAGGAGTTTGAGTCTGTTGGATACTTCATCAAACATAAAGTATTAAATGCTGTAAATTACGGTGTTCCTCAAAAAAGGGAACGTATGTTTATTGTGGGGTTTCGCAAT
>CAZFDQ010000113.1:0-3223 GCA_964518205.1 uncultured Pseudomonadota bacterium
TCTGGCAGTTATTCGCTGCCGACCCGCATTCCCGCATCAAACGAAAGCTACTTTCTTTCAAGATAGAAGACTGCAAAATTACCATCAAGTGCCACATTTACACTTTGGTTTCATTGCTCATGTCGGTGGAATTAAAATCAAAGTTGTTGTTATCGAAGATAAAGGCCAATATGATTTTTTATCAGTTTACAGAGTGTAAGGCAAATTGTGCCTCCCGATTTGTGCTAGAACTAGACACGCACGGCGTGAGGGAATGACCCTTCACAATCACCTTACAAGAGCAGTATAAAATATATATCATATTAAAGCAAGTTTTGATTTGGTGCTAGTTTCTTTTGCCTACCCTAAAAATACTTGCATTTCAAGATAAAATGTTAAATAATGATAAATATGACTAAAAAGTTAAATCCATTTCTAATTGAAACCAAACACATAGTGGGGATAATCATAAGCTTGATAGTTGGGGCTTCAATTTTAGGCTATGGCTATCTTGACTACAAGTATAAAAAGGAGGCTCTGGAACAAAAAATAAAAAGCGAAGAGCAGACAAAAATTGAAGAGGAAGCCAAGACGCTTGATAAACAGCAGAAATATCTTCAATGTAAGGCTCTTATAGAAAATTCTAAACACGAATGGTGGGATAAGGAATGTAAAAGTTTGGGGTTAAAAGAAGACTGCAATCTTCCTTTTGCCAATGGAGACAGAATAAAAGAGTGGGCTGAAAATGAAATAGATAATTGTTTCAAGCTAATTTATTCAAAATAATAGAAAATATTAAATTATGACAGAAGAAAAATACTACACCATAGAAGAAGTGGCTAAAATGCTAAAGGTGGTCTATCTCACTGTTTACCGCTGGATACGAAACGGAAAACTCAACGCTTATAAAGCTGGTAAACAGTATCGAATTAAAAAAACAGATTTGGATAAATTTATTGAAAAATAATGAAAAACATAAAATATAGAACGCCTGATATAACAAATGCCATATTTGAGGGTGATTGTTTAAGAATCATGCCGAAGTTACCATCTCGCAGTATAGACATGATTTTGTGTGATTTACCTTATGGAACCACCCAAAACAAATGGGATAGTCTTATTCCTTTAAACAAGTTATGGAGAGAGTATCAACGCATAATTAAAAGCAATGGAGTTATTGCACTCACCTCCCAAGGGCTATTTACTGCACAACTCATAAATAGTAATCCAAAATTATTTAAGTATAAACTTGTCTGGATAAAATCTAAGGCAACTAATTTTCTCAATGCAAAAAAACAACCTCTTAGAAAACATGAAGATGTTTGTATATTTTATAAAAAACAGCCAGTCTATCACCCTCAAATGCAGAGTGGTTTACCATATGACAAAGGAATCAGGAAAAATCAACTAACTGGAAGCTACGGGAAATTTGACCCCATACAAGTAAAAAGCAACGGAACAAGATACCCAACGGACATTGTCTACTTTAAAACCGCAGAAAGCGAAGGGGAAATATACCATCCAACCCAAAAGCCAATTGAGCTAGGACGATATTTAATAAAGACATATACAAACCCAAAAGCTCTTGTTCTTGATAGCGCGTTTGGCAGTGGTAGTTTCTTGGTCGCTGCAGCCCTAGAGAAGAGAAACTTTTTAGGAATAGAAAAAAATCAGGAAAATATATTACATCGTAAAAAAAGGATTGACATGATTGAGATTACTCTTGAGAGGTTAAAAAAAATAATTAATAAAAAAAAGATAAAAATATATGCCAAAAATTAGATATAACGAAAGAAGTTGGGCCATAGACCTAATATCAGAACTGAACAATTGGTTGATTGGAAAAAACTTAATAATCAAACGTGCGGGGGGTGAAAATACAATTAAGGCAAGTGGAGGTAATCTTTTTCCTGATGTTTTATTATTCGGTGACGAAAAAAAAGGAAAGATATTACAAGGCTGGGAATTAAAAATGCCAGATACCCCTATCAGTGATAGCGACTTCGTTGAAAACGCCAAAAGAAAGGCCTTAAGCCTTTCTTTAAATAGTTTTCTTGTATGGAACGTTTCTGCGGCAGTTTTATATATTTTTGAAAATAAAATTCCAAAACCTGTAAAAACATGGAACAATTTAGCCAGTCTACATAGCAGAGATGAGGTTCAAAACAATAAAAATAAGATAAGCCTGATGTTGAACGAAATCTTAAATGACATAAACAGCTTTCTTCAAAGTGGAAAGATTTTGCCATCCAATATCACAGAAGTACTAGGCGGCGATTCGATTGCTGATTTAATACTTAACAATATTGGGCTGTACACACAAACTTTAAAAACAGAGGCTCAAAGTAATTCGTCATTCAACAACGAAATCACACTGTGGTGGCGATATGCAAAGAATGATTATCCAGAAGAAAATAATAAATTTATTGTACTTTCAAGAAATAATTTACTATTTCTCACAAACAAGTTTTTATTTGCACATATTTTAAAATCCTATCAAAAAGATTCTGCCAAAATTGAT
Source organism: uncultured Pseudomonadota bacterium (assembly GCA_964518205.1). Classification (GTDB taxonomy): domain Bacteria; phylum Babelota; class Babeliae; order Babelales; family UASB340; genus CAZFDQ01. The sequence continues at coordinate 2,501 of CAZFDQ010000113.1, forward strand.
AGTATAGATGACACATTTAATATAGAGGACGTAGAAAAAGTGTTCGCCTCCATCACAAGTAAGTGTAATTTTTGGAATATTTTCCAATCTAATATTGGCGAGAAAACTATCCCAAAGCTAGTCTTAAAAGACATTTTGAGTTTCCACTTATTGCTAAAAGAGTTTAACTTTAACAAAATAGATAAACCGCTATTGCACGACTTAATTGGACTAACAATATATAAGAATAAAAGGAAAGTCGCTGGTCAGTTTACAACTCCAATCAAGCTGTCAGCTCTACTAGCTAATCTAACTTTACAAAAAGCAAATGAACAGGTAATTGACCCTTGTTGTGGTTCTGGAACAATCCTAAAAGAAGTATATAAATTTAAAAGAAAATCGCTTGATATTAGTGACAGCCTAAAAACAATATGGGGAAACGACAAATTTTCTCTACCGCTACAAATAGCTGCATTTAACTTTACAGCCCCAGAAATGTTGGGCGAAATTATTCAGTTATTCAAAGAAGATGTAATAAATCTCAAGATTAATAAAAACATTACTTTTCACGAACCTTTTATTGGAAAAGAAGTTGAAAGAAAAATTCCAGAATTTAACTGTGTGGTTTCAAATCTTCCTTTTGTCAAACAAGAAAATATTGAAGAATTGAACCCTGGAATCAGGGATATTATTAATTCCTATATTCAAGACATTACAGATTCTGATGCGAAACTGGATGGAAGA
>CAZFDQ010000114.1:0-12186 GCA_964518205.1 uncultured Pseudomonadota bacterium
CACACTTTTGAAAAAATAAAAAAAGTCTTTACCCCCACAAGAAAATTCTTCCCCATTTTTGTACTATTAATTAATATTGTAAACTATTTATCAATGTAAACAAGAGGATCTCAAGAAAAGAAGGAAAAAAATGAAACAATGTAGACTTATGGTTTTTACTATACTTTTTAGCTTAGTTTTTATAGGCCTAAGCAAATCAATGGAACTACCGGAAAACTGTATTCGTAATCATACATTTGGTAATAAAATACACTATGTAGTAGGTCAAACCATAGGAAGTAAAAACAGCCAACAAGATGCCTTCTGGATTCACACAACAACTCCCTTTTTTTGCGTATGCGATGGACATGGAACTAGTAATTATGCAGCCAGGTTTGTTGCCAAAAATTTATTCGAATTTATAAATCAGGATGAAACCTCTGAAACAGATTTAAAAACAGCATTCGAAAATGGATTTCAAACAACAAATAATGTTCTTAAAAACACCCAAAATGCACAAGATTGTGGAACAACAGCATTAGCTGTATTTATTGTTAGAGATCAATTTATTGTTGGAAATGTAGGCGATTGTAGGGCTATAGGGTTTGACACAAGAGGACATAAAATACGGCTATCCACAGATCATAAACCAAATGACCCAGATGAAAAAAAACGTATAGAAGAATGCGGAGGCATAATTGCAAGAGCGCAGGTACCAACAATTTGGACCTATCTTTTTTGTTGCTTTGATGAACTTTTTTTTGAAGAATCTGGCCCCTACCGCGTAAATAGAAATCTAGCTGTTTCCAGAGCATTTGGACACTTTGGTAATCCATTGCTTGCTAGATGTGTTAAACCCATCCCTGAAGTTTTGGAATATGATTTAACAAACATGCAATACCTAGTCATAGCCAGTGATGGCCTATGGTGCATGATTGATTATGAAATCATAACCTACAAAGATATTTTTAACATTATAACTCAAGCCGAAAACTTAGAATCTGCATGTCAAAAAGTTATAAATTTAGCAAAAGATGGCGGCAGCACGGATAATATAACAGTTATTATTGTAGATGTAAGAGAATACGTGAAAGCCTTAGGACATTTGGATTAATTACTTACTATTTTTTTTTCTATCCACAGCCTTTAAATATCTTTTTCTTAAACGAATAGAGCTTGGCGTGATTTCAACCAACTCATCATTATTAATCCATTCCATAGCTTCTTCTAAAGTCATAGCTCTTGGTGGCGCAAGTTTTACCGCATCATCAGAACCAGAAGCACGCATGTTTGTCAATTTTTTCTGTTTTGTTGGATTTACATCAAGATCGTTTTCTCTACTATGCTCACCAATAATCATACCTTCATAGGCTTGAGTTGTTGGCGCTGTAAATAAAATTCCACGAGATTGTAAATTATCTAAAGAATAGGCTGTAATGTTTCCACCTTCAATAGAAACCATAGCACCTTTTGTTCTTCTTGGAATCGGACCAGCATATGGTTCATAGCCCAAAAATCTGTGATTTAATAATCCTGTTCCACGAGTATCCGTTACAAATTGGCTTCTAAATCCAATCAAACCTCGTGCAGGAATTTTGAATTCTAATCTAATTTTACCTTCACCAAAAGGTATCATATTAAGCAACTCACCTTTACGTTTTCCAAGTTTTTCTATTACAATCCCTTGATACTCTTCATCAACGTCTATTGTTAAAAGCTCAAAAGGTTCATGTTTACGTCCATCAATATCTTTATAAATAACTTCCGGACTGGAAATTGCAACTTCAAAACCTTCTCGCCTCATGGTCTCTAACAAAACACCAATATGCAACTGCCCTCTTCCTGAAACTTTAAATGTTTCTGCAGCTTCCGTGTCTTCAACTCTAAGAGCAACATTAGTTTTTAATTCTTTTAATAATCTGTCTCTAATTTGACGAGAAGTTAAAAGCTTACCTTCTTTTCCTGCAAAAGGAGAAGAGTTTACAGATGCATAAACAGAAAGAGTTGGTTCATCAATTGCAACATAATCTAATGGTTTTGGCTTATCAAGATTACAAATTGTTGTCCCAATTGTAATCTCTCTTTCAAAGCCAGTAATTGCAACAATATCTCCAAACTGTGCACTATCGCACTCTTTTTTTTGCAAACCTTCAAACTGATATAACTTTGTAACTTTTAATGGTGAGCTTACTTGATCATCTTTACAACAAATAACAGTATCACCAATTTTAATTGATCCATTAAAAACACGACCAATACCAATACATCCTAAATAATCAGAATGATCCAGATTTGTAATCAATAATTGTAAGTCTTCATCTTTTTGTTTTGGAGATGGAACCGTATTTAAAATTGTATCAAACAATGGTTTCATATCACCAGACATTGCTGTTTTATCTGTAGATACAAAACCTAATTTTGAAGAACCATAAAGAATAGGGAAATCTAACTGATCTTCATGTAAAGCAATATCTAAAAATAGGTCATGAATTTCGTTTTCTATACGATCAATATCAGCATCTTTTCTATCAATTTTATTAATTAAAACTAATGGCTTTAAATTTAAAGTTAAAGCTTTTTGCAAAACAAACCTTGTTCCTGGCAGCGGACCTTCTGCAGCATCTACAAGTAATAAAAATCCTTCAACCATCTGCAGGGTTCGCTCAACTTCACCTCCAAAGTCCATGTGACCTGGAGTATCTACAATATTAATTTTTGATTGGGATAAAATAATAGAAGTGTTTTTTGCAACAATCGTAATTCCACGCTCTTTTTCAAGATCATTACTATCCATAACTCTGTCTACTGCTTGATCTTTTTCTTGAATTGTCCCAGACTGCTTAAGCATTTGGTCTACAAGCGTAGTTTTGCCATGGTCCACGTGTGCAATAATTGCGATATTTTTTAGATCTAATCTTTCTTTAAAATTCATTTCTTTACCCCCAAAAAAGGTTAATTTTTGCTATAAAATCCATATATTTTTCTAAAAAATTGGTAAGAATTTTTTATCCCCCAAAAAAGTCCCTAAAAGACTAATTCTATATTAGCAGAAATATAAATAATTTCAATAAGAAAAATGAATTAAAAAGCCTGCCCCAAGGTTAAATACCAGGCATAAGCAGTATCTCCTGGCAATCTAGTTTTCCATTTCCAACCAATATCAAAACGCAGAGCACCAACTGGAGTTTTGTATCTAAACCCAAAACCGGTAGATGGATACCACCTTCCTTTAAAGCCACTAAAACCGGATTGGCTTAAAACACCGATATCCTGAAATACCACAGCCCCAAAAGATTTATAAATTGGAAAACGCAATTCCAGATTCACATTAATCATTGAACTTCCACCTTGAATTGTGTACTGCTTTTCAACTGTACTATCTTTATATTCTATCTCTTTTGCTCCTAAAGGGGGGACGGCATCTTTTTCGTAACCTCTAACAGAATAAGGACCTCCTAAGTAAAAACGTTCAATTGGTTGGATTGTTTCAAATTGTTGTCTAAAAATATGTCCAAAACGAATTCGAATAGCACCAATCATACTACCATGTAATGGATGAAAAAATGATTGTTCAAGCATAATTTTACTAATTGAATCACCACTTATTTCTGGAATCATAAACTTGAGTGCAAAAAAGCTTAAACTTCCTTTTTTTGTGTCTAACCTATCATCCAATTTATCTATAATTAAATTTGGTTCAATAAAAAGATAAGGCAAAGTTTTGTTTACCATATTATCATCAAACTTAAGATCCCCTCGCACGCGAGAAGTGTTCATCCATTCGTTTCCAATATTTATTCCCCAAAAATGATGTGGTTTAAATTCATTACTTAATCCGATTAATAATCCATTTTGTATAGCTTCATACGCAGAACCACTTGAGCCAATTTGCACAGGATGAACATATTTATTTGCATATCCTTTAAACTTACCAATCAACGCAAAATTATTTATATTTAAATTAAAAGGAGATGGCACTTGATAATCAATATCTAGTTTTCTTTCAAAGCGATTAAAATCAGCATTAAATGTTAACTTGTCTGCTTGATTTGTTGGATTTTTAATAATTAATGAAGTACCAATTTTAAAAGTAGAAGCACGTTTAAATAAAAAATTTTTGCTCGTTAAAAAATATCCCGCTCGTAAATGAGTTTGCACTGGATCATCATCTATTAAAGTTAAAATCACCGGCTGATTTTGTTCGCTCTTATCGTTCGATAGTTTATATGGTTGAATTTGAACATGCTTAAAAACATCTAGCTTTTTTAGCCGCTTACGAGTTAGATCAAGTTTTTCTCTATCCCATAATTCCCCTTGTTTAAAGCGCAACTCTTTTATCACTCTATTAAAAGGTAATCGGGTGCTTCCATGAACAACAACTTTTCCAAATTTTATTTTAGGCCCTAAAATAATTTTCCACTTAACAAAAGCCTTTATAATTTCTTTTTCTAATTTTTTATCAAAAACCCTTTCTTGATGTATTTCCGGAAATACATCAACATACCAATATCCTTGTGTTTGAAAATGTTGCAACAAAAATAATTTTTGCTCTTGCAACCAATAAAAATTAAATGGAATTAGTTGATCTTTTTTTTGTTTGGAATATTTTTCAAAAAACTCATCTTGTCCTAAATCACGAAAGTTATCAATAGCAAAACCATCCCAAAAACGTTGTTTTCCTGTTTGCACTTCTAAAATAATTGTACAATTTTTAGACTTTTTATGTTTGATAAATTCTTTATCTTCAATATCAAAATCCCAATAACCATTTCTTAAGTAAAATTGTTTTAAATCTTTTTCACCTTCGAGCAACAAAGAATCATTGAAAGCTTTTCTTTTTAATAACTCACTAAAAAAATGTGCTACTTCTTTTTTTTCTTTTGTTTGCAAATCTTTTATTTGAACACTTTTAATTTCAATTACATCTCCTTCGTCAATCATAAATAAATAACCTCCTCCTTCTATTTGTTTATGATGAATAACGGTTTTCCAATAACCTTTTTGGTAGTATTCATGCAAAATTTGTTCAGCAATTATATCTGGCGAAAAAAGCCAATCGGGATAATCAAGACCTAATAATTCTTCACGAATCTGTTTATCAGAAAACAACACGTTTCCATCAAAGCTCAAAAACCTTCTTTTTCCCAACTTAATATTAAAACTTACTTCAACAATATTATCTGTTTTATTAATAATTTTTTTTACACAAACATGACAACTTCTAAAGCCTTTTTTATAAAAAATTTTTTTAATTCTATCTACTTCTTTTGTGATTAAATCTCTCGAATAATCCTTATTTAAAATGTCATCACCAATCTTCCTTCTGAGCTGATCTTTAAAGATGTATAACTCTTCTTCGCCAATACTGCAATCATTCACCCCTCCTCCAGAAAGTTCAAATACCACTTTATCGATCGAAAAACATCTTTTTGTTTTTATCCAAACTTTTGCAACAATACTTTTTTCTAATTTTTTATAAATTAATTCATCTTGAACAACTGCATCAAAAAAGCCTTGATTATACAAATATGTTTTTATTGCTTTAATAGATTCTTCGTGCAAAGAAATATCAAAAACATCTCCTGCTTGTAACAAATACAATCCTGTATATTGATGTTTATCAAACCATATTCCTTTTAGGACCATTTTTTTAAACAACCAATTTGTACTCAACTTAAAATGTAAACGTTTACCTAACTCGGTGGATTCGATTTCAACATCTACATTATTAATTCTTTTTTTATATTTTAACTGCTTACAAGCTTTTTCTACATCTTGAGCAGTTACAAAAGAACCCTCTTTTAAATCAGTAAGATACAAAAATTCCTCTTGACTAAAGAAAACATCTGCTTCAAATGTTAATTTTTCTAAATAAAAAGAGGTATTATCTGTAATGCCTAAATTCAATAAATAATTTTGAAAAAAATTATCAGATGCATTTAAATTAACAACATGCAAAAATAAAAAAATTAAATTATATAAATTAGACCGCTTCAACAACGCTTTTACTCCAAAATTTAGTAACGTAAAAAAAATCACCCTCACTTTACTAAATTTAAGTTGTTTTGTATTATTTGATTAAGATTTTTTTGAAATTTTGGCCCCATCGTCTAGCGGCTAGGACGTTGCCCTCTCACGGCAAAAACAGGGGTTCGATTCCCCTTGGGGTCATTAGTCTTCGTTAAGAATGTTCAAACAAACCAGTCATTTCTTACGAAAACGACCGACAACCAGAAGGCTAAGCATACTTAAGCCATTAAAATAGATCTGAAGAAAATAGAAAAATTTAGATTAAAAAACTTCTCTAATCTCCAATAACTCTGAAAACATTTCTGTAGTTTTTTTCTTGAATCAAAGGCTCAACAACTACATCTTCTATTTTTGATTTAGGGGAACCTTTATATAATAAATCAATCAAATCATCTAATTTATCAGCCAAACCACAGGCATAAATTAAAACACTTTTATCATCCAAATTTTGTACCGTTCCTTCAATGCCAAGTTTTTGAGCTTGTGTTTGTACAAATTTCCGGTAAAAAACACCCTGAACTTTACCTGTCACAGTAATTTTTACACACCTCTTCATTACTAACTCCTCTCCCCTCTCACCTTTTTTCAGTTAAATACTGGTCGGGGTAACTTTATCAGAATGAAGTTTAATTTGTCAAAATAAATTTAATTTAATTTTATAAAATTTTCTGATAAAGTTGCAAATGTTGCTCCACCATATGCTTATCCTGAAAATCTTTTAGTTCATCTTTAAAGTTTTTCATCCTTTGATATAATTTTTCATCTTTAATCAACAATTCTATTTTTTGAGCCAAAGTTTTCCAGTTTCCAGCATCAATCAAAAAACCATTTTTATTATCAAAAATAACTTCAGGAATTCCTGCAATACGATAAGAAACAACAGGAAGATGGCTCAACCGAGCTTCAACAACAGCACAAGGCAAGCCTTCCCACAAAGAACTCATTGCAAATAAATTCCATTGTCGCATCCATTTAGAAACATCACCTTGCCAGCCAAGCAACTCAATCTTAGATTCCATGTTATGCTGCGTAATCCAATTTTCAATTTCAGGACGTAAAACACCATCACCAACAAGTTGTAGTAAAACATTATCTGAAAGCTTCTTGCCCAAATTATCACACACTAATTTAAATGCTTTTAACAAATCAAATAAATTCTTTTGCGGTTTAAAACAAGAAACTGTTCCAATAACAAATTTATTTCTAAAATCATCAGAACTTTTTACTGCTGGATGAAATTTTTGTTCAACCTTAGTTGCAGGAATATAAAATCTATCCCACTCAACTGCTGCACGAATCACAGAACACTTTTTAGCAAAACGAGGCAAATATTTTGCCCCCAACTTAGTATCATATTCAGAAACACAAACAAAATGTGTAGTTATAAAAGATGTCATCAATTCAAAAAAATAGATTGTAAACCATTTTAATTTATTTTGATGTTCGTGAAATGCAAAACCATGAACAGTATGAACCCTAGTTTTTACGCGAGCAAAAAAAGCCGCCCATCGTCCTAAAATTCCTGCTTTAGTACTGTGAGTATGAACAATCAAACCTGAATGCTTCTTCTTCAGACTTTTTATTTTTTTCATCAATTGAAAGAACGCTTTGATTTCATTAAAAATAGTTCTAATGCCAATTTCTCGCTTAAAACTTTTAAGAAGATAAACTGAATCAAACTTTTTTACCTCAGCAACCAAAACACCTTCTGTACCAGAAATTAAAGATGCTAAATTTTGAGATCGATTGATACCTTTGATTAAAGAAAGACAAACCTTTTGCGCCCCACCAAGTTCTAATTTTGTAAGAATATATAGAACATGAACCTTTTTCTTTTTATCCATAGCACCTCCTCCCTTTTGAATAATATTTTGAATAATATTATGCATCTATTGAAATTTAACACAAATTAAAATTTAACGATGGTTATCAATTATAATGATTATGCATCTATGCATTGGTTGTAAATAATGGCAAGAATAACAACACAAAAAAATATATATTACTTTTCCCCATAAATCCCCCATCAATAAGTTTTTGTAATCAAACCCAAAGCAATGATTAATGCATAAATAGCAGCCGATTCAATAAATGCTTGAGCTAAAAGATTTGTTCTGAATAGAACCGAATAATTATCAGGCTCAATAGCAATTTGATAACAACTTTTAGATCCCACCACACCAGTACCAACTCCTGTTCCAAAAGTTCCAAATGATGTTGTTATAGCAGCAACCAGCAACCCAATTGAATAACTCATTGGAAACGCAGAAGATATAGGCATATAAATAATTAAAATAGAAACTAATAGACAAAAAATTAATGGTGTTTCTATAACTGCTTCATTAACAATAGAAAAAGAAAAAAGCTTGCTGTAAGCATCTTTATTTAAACCAACAGCACGACAAGATGATTCTGCATAAACTGCCTGGCCAGCAGAAGGACCAATACAACCCAAGGCCATACAAGTTCCCGCAGCTAAAAACTTTAACCCTTCAAAAATCGTCATCGACTCAGTAATTCCGGCTCTAATTATTAAACCAATAATAAAAGCAAAAACAACCGGAGCTTCTATAATTGCTTGTGCAAGCAACATCAATGTTAAAATTTTTTGAGAAAAAAATGGCTGACGAGCAACAGATTTACACGCAGATTTCATAGCAAAACTGGATGCCAAACTAATGGCCACAGCTGCAACACCAACCGCTAAAGCTATTCCTATTTCTGATGTTGACATTGCAAAACTAAGATTTTGAGTTCCATCAAACATTGTTAACAAAGTTACAACCAAAGCAAGAATCACACCACTTTCAATAAATGCCAATCCAATTACCATCGTTTTAAATATTTGATCTATCCCTGTTGGTTGCCTCGACATTGAACTAACAGCACTAAAAGCACCAATTCCTTGACCAATACCAGTACCAATGGCTCCTAAAGAAATAGCTAAACCAACTGCAAAATAATGCAACAATTCCGGAGTTATCATTATACTTCTGCCTCCTCATCCTGAATTCCTACAGCCAAATAGGTAATCGTTAACATCGTTAAAACAAAAGCCTGCACAAAACCTTCAAATATTCCAAAAAACATTTGAGTTCCTGCTAAAAAGAACACCGCTACCAACAAACTTTTAAAAAGCATATCTACAATTTTATGTTGTTCCAAATTAATAACTTTTTGCACAATCCAATATAATACTAATGTAATAAGAGCAAAAAGCATAAAATATTCTTTTAGCATAGATAACGCATTAACAGCTATCAAAAATATAATCGAACCACCTAAAATATTCCCAAAAAGACGAAACGACATTGAAGCAATTTTTGCCAACTCGCCTATTACATTTAACGGCAATAAAACACAAAAAGGTTGTGTATATTCTTTAAGATAATTTAACACTCCATGAACTCTGATTTTTTGATATTGCACATAACAAAAACTCATAACACCTAGAGCAAATGCCGTATTCAAATCTTTTGTTGGCTCTTCTACATATGGCAACAAGCCAACTAAACAACAAAAAAGTGTAAAGAAAAAAATGGTCGAAACAAAAGCAAAATATTTATACTTAAATCGGCTGCCAAAAGATTCTTTACACAAATTATCAAACATGCTTACCGCCTGTTCAAAAATTAAAGCAACAGGATTTAAACCTTTTTTTAAGAACATTCGCCCTATTAAAACCAAGCCAAAAAGAATAAACATTGCAATCCAAGTATCCTGCAATGTTTGAATATGTACCGTCCAAAAATTAGACGTCAGCCCTAAATATTTAAAAGGATAAACAACTTTTTCAGCAAAAATCTCTATTTTCATAGATCAGCCTTCAGCTTTTTTGTTGTAGCAAAATCTGCCACCAAAAAGAAATAAAAAAACATACCAAAGAAACAATTATATTAATTTTGATTGCAAAAATTAAAAAAGCAAAAATGCTGATTAATAATAAATGACTGACAGAAGAAAATAAAGTAAAACTCAAAATTGAAGTCGACCCGGCTTTTTTTAGAGATTTAAACTTTCCAACAAATAAAAATCCATATAAAAAACCAAATAAAAAGCCAATTAACAAGGATTTAATAAAAAAATATAACATCTTTTATCCTAGTTTTTAAAACTTTTGCATCATTTTTCATGTTAGAATTTATATAAAAATCAAAATTTTGTGACCGTTCGCCCTGAACGAGCGTAGCGAGTCGAATGGGTACGAACGGATTTTTTATGAATATTTCAAACAACAAAATTTTCGTATAAGTTCTTATATAATAGCTAAAAACTAACAAAAAATACAAAATATCTAAATTTTTTACATAGCTTTCTAAACATTTTTTCTAATCTATTGATTTTCTATTAATAAATTAAGTACAATGAAGTTGAATAAGGAGCATTTTATAGGGAAAATGTAAATTTTGGGATCTTTTTTTAGGGGGGATTAATGATGAAGAAAAATCTATTGTTGGGATTATTATTTTTAACGCTTGCTATACCTTTTTCGATTCAAGCAAAAATAAAAATATATATTAAAGATGACGTTAAAGCTATGGGTGCAACAAGAAAGGGAGGTGGATGGGTTGTATCTAATGCAAATAGAGATAAAAATAAATGGAATGTTGTTTTAAAAAAATTAAACAGTAATAAAAAAGTAGATTCAGCCACAATAAAATATGGAGATGATGAGAAACTCTCATTCAATGCACAAGCAAATGATCTTTATACTTTATCAGTAGATAGCACAAAACGCATTGGCCCAGCAACAGGCTTATCTGCCCCAAGCAATGCAACCGCAAATATATACAAAATAAAAATAACTGATGACGAGATAATAATATACGACGGGAATGAAATTAAACAACAAACAACTAGAACATCAGATAGAAATCCTAAACTTATCATCAAAAGAGTTAGCGACGATGAAGATTCAAATGAATACTACCAATTTGAAACTGTAATAGAAGACTAAATAAAAAAAAGAGCAGCGTTTTGATTCAAAACGCTGCTCTTTTTTTTATTTCCTTTTGCCACCTAAAATCAAAATCTCTTCCAAAACCGCATCAGGATTTAAAGAGATTGAATCAATTCCACATTCAACCAAAAATTTAGAAATTTCAGGATAATCCGAAGGAGCTTGGCCACAAATTCCAATTTTTTTATTATTCTTTTTTGCTCCCTCAATAGCTAGCTTCAACATCTTTTTAACAGCTTCATTTCTTTCATCAAAAATATGTGCTATCAAAGCTGAATCACGATCCACTGCCAAAGTTGTTTGAGTTAAATCATTAGAACCAATAGAAAATCCATCAAAAATTTTTGAAAATTCATCAATAAGCAAAACGTTTGAAGGAATTTCGCACATCATATAAATTTCAAGTCCGTTTTCCCCTTGTACTAAGCCATGCTTTCTCATCTCTTTTATAACCTGTTCGGCCTCTTTTATTGTACGTACAAAAGGAATCATCAACTTAACATTATCAAGACCCATCACTTCTCTAATAAGCTTCATTGCAGCACACTCAAGTGCAAAAGCCGGTGCATATTTTTCATGATAATATCTTGACGCACCTCTAAACCCAAGCATTGGATTTTCTTCTGTTGGTTCAAAATATTTTCCAGCAATAAGCTCTCTATATTCATTACTTTTAAAATCTGACATGCGAATTATCACCGGACGAGGATAAAAAGCCGCAGCAATTGTTCCCGCTTCTTGTGCCAGTTTTTCTACAAAAAATTGAGTTTTATCTTTATAGCCAAAAGTTAAATCTTCAATATTTTTATAAACTGTTTTATCTTCAACTTTATTTATATCAATTAAAGCCATAGGATGAATTTGAATAGAAGTATTTATAATAAATTCCAGTCTAGCAAGCCCTACACCATCACTAGGAAGCTGTGCAAAGCCAAAAGCCTCATCTGGATTACCAACATTCATAAAAATTTTAGTTTCTAATTTAGGAATCTCTTCTATTTCTATTTTTTTCACTTCAAATAGAACTTCACCATTATAAATAACACCTACTTCACCACCACTACAATCAATTGTCACCATTTGCCCATCTTTTATTTTTTCTGTAGCATTTTGTGTTCCAACAATTGCAGGAATACCTAATTCTCTGCTTACAATCGCGGCGTGACAAGTTCTTCCCCCTCGATTAGTAACAATGCCAGCAGCTACCTTCATGATTG
>CAZFDQ010000115.1:0-1847 GCA_964518205.1 uncultured Pseudomonadota bacterium
CTCTTCTTTGTCTTACCCACCGCATACTCAGATTTGTAATCCAAGTGAATCACCCAAATATCAATCCTTCCGGTTCCACCGCTAAAAGCCCCAATCAAAAAACCTAAAATAATCTGCCAAATATTGCATAATTTGTACTATATTTCGCATTGAAACAAGCAAACTCGTTTATAAATGCTTATAGCTACTTGCAAATGTTTATCACACGGATATAAAAATCTGTGTTTCAGTCTTTTGTGGTTGGACTGTGTTTTATAAACGAGTTATGGTTAATTGTAAAACAGCGATGTTAGAAACATCCACGAATACTGTATGAAACACAATATTTAAAGGCAGTAAAATGACCGGAATATTTGCTTTTTTTGGAAAATGAGAATACATTTTTTAAGAGCAGGTCTTGAACGATAAGATCGTGTAAGCTATTGCTTATAACGTCTGAGCGACGAATAGACCTGCAAAGTTACTCGAATTTTTTGAAAAAGTCAATGATTTTTAGAAAAAACGATTAACATTTAGCAAATATTTGTGTCATTTTACGTATTTTCGGGGAAAATATTATGATTTTGAGTGTTCATACAGACAATCCATTCGACTCACCTTATACCTGTATAAAATGAATAGATGGATTTTAAAGTGGCTGTTGTGTTAGGAGAAAATAGGAGCTGTTATTTACAACTACTGTTGCTATTCAGCAGCTTTGCGACTGATGAGCAACATAACCATAACACAGGCTATATGCAATAAGGGGTTTTCGGCGTTGAAAGAACGATTACGCCTTCTGAGACCCTTACTGCACATAGCCTGGGAACGTTAGGTGCAACCATAAAGACGAACGAACAACTTAATAAAATGACACTTGACATTACAAAATCGATTGACATAATTGAGATAATGGAAAATTACATTTCCAGAGTTAGACCTGAACCTCAAATAAGAAATCAACTTGATCTGAATTATGAAATAAACAATCAATCAGTAATCTTAAATGAAATTCGTCCTGCTTGGAAAAATCCAAAAGAGATATTGACATCTGGCTATGCAAAAGCAACATATGTTAAAAGTAAAAATGTTTGGAAAGTATTTTGGAAACGGGCAGACAATAAATGGCATTCTTATAAACCAAAACCTACTGTAAGGGAGCTTAAAGACTTTTTAAAACTTGTTGACAAAGATGAATACGGATGTTTCAAAGGTTGAGCAAAGGAGAATTTTATAAATTTGACAGGTAATAAATAATATGAATAGCCCGACAAAAGAAAACATAAAAGAAATTGCGGAGCAACTTGATTCCGGTTTCCGTGCTTTCATTCAGAAGATAACAGGACAATTACTTTTCGTTCCAGACGAGAACTGCTTACCTGACATTAACCTTGACCCTTGGGATGAAGAACTTGAATCATTAGAGAATAACTTTACAGACTACTACGAAATTGACAAATGGACTTCAAATGAAGCGTTTGAAACAATGAGTGATTTTGCCAATCAGTTGATAGACAGTAATCTGCAAAGTCGACTGTTTGACGCTTTAAGAAAAAATAAGCCGTTCAGAGAATTTAAGTTCGCAATTGACAACTCAGGAGAATATAGAGAACAATGGTTTGACTTCAAAAACAAGTGGCAACAGGACTTTTTAGAAAGGCAATTAAATCGACTAAAACCAATGAATGAAAAGAATGGCAGCACCTAACAACAGCTACCCAAAAGTGGCGGTTCAGTGGTTAAATCACGCTTTGTACATTAAACAAAGTTTGTGTATATTTGACAGTGAAGCACTTCGAAATCGCCACCTTCGGGTAGCTGCAAAACGTTACCAGTAATAAGTATCAATCGCAACAGAGCCGAAATAA
>CAZFDQ010000116.1:0-4239 GCA_964518205.1 uncultured Pseudomonadota bacterium
CTTTCCTTGCCCTTTTACAAGTCCTTTTTCCCTTAAAGTTTCTTTATTAACCACATCACCGGAAGAAAATTTTGTTTCCAAATCATTTAGATTAATTATTTGAAACTCTTTTTTGAATCTATTATTAAAACCTCTTTTTGGCAGTCTACGAGATAAAGGCATTTGTCCACCTTCAAATGAAGGGGATATAGCACAACCAGATCTGGCACCTTGACCCTTATGACCTCTTCCACTTGTACCACCTAAATCACCACCACGGCCAACGCGTTTTCTTTTTTTAGATACTGATTCCAAATTATTAAGCTGCAACATTTTGATCCTCAGCAGTTTCTTTGTCAATAATTTCGCTTAATGCCTTACCTCTAATTTTTGCCAACTGACGAGCGGACTTAATTTTTTTCAATGCGTTAATTGTTGCTTTTACAACATTTCCTGCACTAGCAGAACCTAAAGATTTTGCTAGAACGTCTTTAACACCAAGAGCATCCATAACCGCACGAACAGCACCACCAGCAATAACACCTGTACCTTGAGATGCGGAACGAATCAAAACACTACTAGCCCCATGTTTACCTTTAACGGTATATGGAATTGTTGTTTTATATAAAGGAACCGGAAACATATTTTTTCTAGCTCTCTTTAAACCTTTAGAAATAGCAGTTGATACTTCTCGACTCTTACCTAAAGCAATCCCAACTTTACCATTCCTATCACCAACAACAACTAATGCAGAAAAAGCAAACCGTCTTCCACCTTTAATAACTTTTGCAACACGTCGAACGTTTAAAACGGTTTCTGCATATTCCTCAACGGGTGCTCTATTTTTTTTATCTCTTACTTCTGCCATACATATCTTTCAAAATAAAGAAAAACTTTTTTAATTTTCTTTTAAAATGCCTCTGCAACAAATCTTAATAGCAACTTAAAACTGCAACCCACTCTCACGTAAACCATCAGCCAAAGCACCGATTCTTCCGTGATATAAATACTTACCTCGGTCAAAGAATACTTCTTTTATCGATTTATTTAAAGCAAGTTTTCCAAGCTCAACCCCAACTTTTTTGGATACAGCTTTTTTATCGCCTACCTTTTCTTCTTTGAATTTCAAAGAAGAAAAGCTTACCAATGTTGTTTGTGTGTTATCATCAATTATTTGAGCCGATACATGCTTCAAACTTCTAACAACACAAACACGAGGCTTTAAACCTCTACTGGCCTGAGAATTCCTAACTCTGTGAATTCTTCTTTTTGTTCGCAATTTATTTTTTTTGTTTCTTTTTTTCTCTAAACTCACGGTCAAAGCCCTTTTGTTTACTCAATCAATTAAGCACCCTTAGTTTTACCAGCTTTACGAATAATAACTTCATCAGCCACAAAAATACCGGTACCCTTATATGGCTCTGGCGGTCTTAATGCTCTTACTGAAGCACACGCCTCACCCAATATAACTTTATCAGTAGATTTAAAAGTTAATTTTTGACCGGTTCTATCAACATCAACATCGACACCCTCTGGCAATTCATAATCTATTTTATGACTATATCCTAGTGAAAAATTTAATTTTCTACCAGATAACTGTGCTTTATATCCCAATCCTACAATCTTAACATTCTTCTCAAAACCAGTTTCCGCCCCCTTAACCTTGTTAGCCAATAAAGCTCGATGCAATCCCCACAACATACGATTTTCTCGTGTGTCGTCTTTAATGGATAAGGCTAAAGATCCATCATCAATGCTGGCTTCTATTGCTTTTGGCAATTCATGTGTAAATTTTGCCTTTGGGCCATCTATAAAAATTTTTCCGTCTTTAATTTCAACTTTAGCAGACGAAAGTGGAATCAATCTTCTTCCTATCTTTGACATAACATGCACCTTTTACCAAACGTGACAGATAACTTCTCCACCAACCGACAATTTTTTAGCTTGTCGATCCGTCATAATACCTGAACTAGTACTCAATATCGAAACACCTAAACCACCAACAACGGGAGTAATATTTTTTGCTCTTTCATAACAACGACGCCCTGGACGGCTAACGCGCTTTAATTCATTAATTGCAGATTCCCCGTCTACATACTTAAGCAAAACAGTTAAAGATGCTTTACCTTTTTCATCTTCTGTTTTCTTATAATCTCTGATGTACCCTTCATTTTTAAGTACTTCAGCTATTCCCATTTTTTCATTAGAGCAAGGAACAACAATAGAACGCTTATAAACCATTAAGGCATTGCGAATTACTGTTAAAAAATCGCCGATTACATCAATTGACATTTATCTTGTCCTTCCAAAACTTACCAGCTTGTCTTTTTAACTCCAGGAAGTAAACCTTCTAAGGCAAACTTTCTAAAACAAATTCTACATAACCAAAAATCTCTCATAAAACCTCTTGGTCTCCCACAAGACTTACAACGATTTCTTTGGCGAGTAGAAAATTTTGGAGTTTTATTAGCCTTCTCTATTAACGCTTTTCTTGCCATAACTTAGCCTCTATTAATCTTTACTTCTTTTAAACGGCATATCAAAACCCTTCAACAATGCATACGCATGTTCATCAGATTTTGCTGTCGTTTGAATAGCAATATTCAAGCCACGAATTTTATCAATTTTATCATAGTCTACCTCAGGGAAAACCATCCAATCACGTATACCAATATTATAATTACCGTGACCATCAAGCTTAATATTAAGACCATGAAAGTCCCTAACGCTTGGTAATGCAATATTGATGAGCTTATCTAAAAAATTATACATACGCTCTTTTCTAAGAGTAACGCATGCTCCAATCGCTACACCCTCACGCAATTTAAAACCTGCTATAGATTTTTTTGCTCGAGTTGTCACAACAGCCTGACCAGCAATTTTTTCGAGAATACTTTTAACACCAGTCAAAACTTTACTGTCAACAACAGCATCTTTCACACCAATATTGATAACAATTTTAGACACCTTAGGAACTTGCATAATATTTTTCAAATTCAGTTCTTTTAAAAGGTTTGGTCTAATTTTTTCTTTGTATAAATCTTCTAATCGTGATTTCATAAATCAACCTTAAACTAAGCTAAAAAGCTTCTTTGCAACGATGACAAATTCGTGCCTTATCCCCACTATCCAAAATTTTTGTCTGTATTCGACAAGCCTTTTTACAAGCAGGACACACCGGCATAACTTTACAGAGAGGAACAAAACTTTCTTCTTTAGCTATTCGACTCTGTTCTCCAGATCTTCTAGCTTTCACATGTTTTGTAACCACCCCAATGCCTTTTACTAAAACCTTATCATTCTTAGGGTCAACTTTTATAACGCTGCCCTGTTTCCCTTTGTCTTTTCCCACTGCAACAATAACAGTATCGTTTTTCTTTACTCGACTTAGCATAATCCTTACTCCGCTATAATACTTCAGGAGCTAAAGATATAATCTTGAGATAACCACCCACCCTTAATTCTCTAGCAACAGGACCAAAAATTCGGGTACCAACAGGCTGCTTATCTTTATCGATTATAACCGCCGCATTATTATCAAATCTTATATAACTACCATCAGAACGACGAACTTCTTTTTTCGTTCTTACAACAACAGCATCCAAAACATCCCCCTTCTTTACTGATCCTCCAGGAATCGCCTTTTTTACAGCGACCTTTACAATATCCCCAATATAAGCAAATCTTTTTCCAGTGCTTCCACAAACATGAATCACCATCAATTTCTTTGCTCCGGAATTATCTGCAACGTCCAATTTTGTCTGCTTCTGGATCATGGAATATCCTTCTTATCCTGCTTTTCTTACAACGCTCTTTAAAACCATATGTTTAGTTTTAGAAAGAGGCCTACCTTCAACAATTTCAACCCAATCACCAAGCTTCGCCTCATTCTGTTCATCATGAGCTTTATACTTTTTCGCTCGTGTAATCGTTTTGCCTACAAGAGGATGCTTTAAGGTTCTTTTTATCTTAACAACAACAGTTTTGTCCATTTTGTCGGAAACAACTTCCCCGACAAATATTCTTTTGCTTTTAGGAATCTCTTTATTCGTGGTTTTGGTCATCTCTTACCTCAAATTACACAAGCATTATAGCTTTTGTTTTATTTTAACATAGTTTTTTAAGTTTTATTACTCTTTTTCAGCTTTTTTTTGATTTAAAAAAGTTAAGCCTCGAGCAATATCATTACGCAATTTTTTAAACTGCGAAAAATCTTTAACTTCGCCGCCAGATACATTCATTTTTAAGTTAAAAAGCTCT
>CAZFDQ010000117.1:0-5822 GCA_964518205.1 uncultured Pseudomonadota bacterium
AAAAGGGGATAAGAAATTGTTAGCAGAAATTAGAAAAGCGATTATAGCTGAAATAAAGAGCAAGGAAATAGAAGAAGAAAATTCCAAATAGTTAAAAAAAGAAATTTCTGGCTATTTCACTTAAGGTATCCGAGTATGCGAAGTTCACTTTTTGGATTTATTGAATTAATTTTGTTAATTTGCGCAATGCCATTTTATCGCACTTTTCCTTAGATTACTACTCAATAGAGAAAAGCAAATTTGGGTTGAAAAAGTTTTGCACTCCTTAATCAAAAAATCCAATAATGAAAAATTTTTTAACGGTTTAATCTGTTTTATCCTGTTCAATATTTTCTCGCATTTTTTTCTCCTTTTCCATTTCATTAGTTACTTGTTCATCTAGCCACTGTTCTAATGATGTGTTGGTGGTTTTGAGAAGATTTTGAACCCAACCTTTTTTCGCAGATTCAGCGAGTCTTGCTCTAATTCTCATTTTTAACTTTTCTTCTTTAGATAATTCTCTAGCTGGTCCAGATTCACCAGCTTCAAAAATCCGTCTTGACATATAATTGTTGATTAATTATTAAGACTAAGCTATATAAACTTGTAACGTCAGGATTATGAGAAGTCGTGCGTAGCACGATTCGGGTGGAGAAGTCTGCAAGACTTCGTAACCTCATAATCCTTGTTATATCCCCCAAAGGGCTGAAATTTAGTGCAACGTCCTGAAGAGAAATTTCAGAGTTAAAGTGAACTCGTAATAACATAATCAGTCTTAGATTATCGCCGATTACTATTGATCATTGAAACCCCAAAGAAGAGCATGCGAATGTTTTCTTGCAACTTCAAGTTCTTTTGCTTTCCAACCATCTCCAAGAACCCTATATTCTATATTTCTTCCATTCTGCTCAGCCCGATCAATTCCGTATTGCATTCCTCGAGAAATTCCTAAATCCTGATAAACAATAGTTACTATATTTGGAAGAGCTTCAATTAATTCTTTGCCAGCATTAATCCCTATGTCTCTTTCTCGAGGAATATCATCATCTAAAATCCCGGGCTGAGTGTAAAATAAATGGGAAGCAAAAGGTATCTCTCCACGCATCAAACTATCTCTTACGCATGCTCTAGCATAAAGAAGATTTTTTTTTATTTCTTCTTCATTTTTTCCCGAATAAGGGGTTTCAATGTTAATAAATTTTGTCATAATTTAATGGGAACATTAAGTTTTTAAAAATATATCTACTTGAGGCGACAATCTACTAGAGTTCACTTTAACTGAATATAATGTTAAGTGTATCTGAAGTTTCGCCGACTTCTTTATTATTTTATCATAAAGGAGACGAAATTTGGGTAAAAGAAAAAGCGCAATCGCTGAAAAATATTAACGCACTTTTTCTTGAACCTCATACACGCTGTTAGCTGATGTAATTAAAATTTTTTATCTTAATTTTTTTTCTATTTCTTTATCGGACATATCCCAAATCTCTTTCAACTCCTGATAGAAATTGTTTATTAAAAACGATGAATAAATGTTAACTATATCCATTATTAAAAAAGCGTCTTTTATATTAATTTCTTCACATATTTTACTCCCGACATATTGTATTTCTCCAGAATCTCCGATGTTTTTTATATATTTTAAATAATCATTTATATATGGTGTGGGATCAGCCCCAGATATTTCTGCAAATTCTTTATACAAAAAAGATTCAAATTTTAAACCATATTTTTCGTTCTGTATAATATTTTCCCAAAAAAATCTTTGTGCATTAAAAAGTAATGTGTAGGCAATAATAAAAACAATTTTGATTCGTTTTTTTTTGGGCAAGTTATCTATATCAACTTTAAGATGTTCACTGATTTTATTATCTTTTTTTAGATATAGTGATAATTGTTGAATTATAGTTTTAGAGGAATCTAAAATAAAGCGATTAATTATAGATGCTCTTAATTCTAAAAATTTATCTGTCATATTGTGATTGTAAATGATTATTTAAAATTAAATTGGAACAAAAAATTTTAATTATTTTGCACAACGTATCCGAATATCGGAAGTTGCCGTAGCGTAGCAAAGGCAATTTGCGAAAATTGCGAGCCGAGCAATTTTCCTGATATTTGGTGTTAGGCGAGAGTTTATTTTGGCCTCATTATTATTTTATCAAATTAAAGCCAAAATAAAAGTGCAGCGCCCCCTTGAGTTTTACTCAATTTTTGTTTTTTCCAATTTATCCGCAAAGTGTTTAAATAAATCCCTAAACATTTCTGTTAAATGGGCAATAAAGTTACTGCGGTCGTTTTCGTAATGTTGATTTTGGATATCAACTAATAACGCGCCAACGCAACGCTCGGCCATCATCATATCAAATTTTTTTTCAAAATCATCATCCTGCATAACGACCGGAAGTTTTTTATATTCTTTAAGCCAATTTTGCAGATATTCAATAATTTGCTCGACGCCTACACTTTGGTCACGCAAACTCTTAATACCAGCCCAAAGATGAAAGGTGGTGTCATAAAATTCCGGACGGTAAGACCAAAACAAATTTGACATCAATACATATTCTTTATCCGAAAGCTTGAAAATATCATCATAGGTAAAATGTCCGTGCATGAATTCCATTTTTATTGATGGTAAATGCCAGCCAGCCAGAGAAAGAAATTTTTCTACATTTTTTACGTCAGCTTCAGCCAGATATCCCTTGGTTTGCGCGATTTTTGTCCAATGCGAAACGCGCTGAGCAGTAAATACTAAACTGCTTTGCTCGTTTGGCTCTCTTTCAACAAGCGGTTCGCGCAAACATTTAGTTTTGTATTCCTGATAGAGAGCGCAAAAATCTTTTATCTGTTCTTGGCTGGCGAAAGGCGGTTGATAAATTTGAGGCGCATCAACATATTCCAAAAGCAGATAGCCATAACCCTCTTTTTCATTCCATTTTGAGCCATTGTATAATTTTGGCAATCTGATTTTTGTGCTCTCATTCTGGTCGTTAAACCTGCTAATCATATCAATCTCATCAACACCTGGCTGAAGCCCTTGAATTTTAAGGATAGCGGGATTTTCCTGCCAAACGCCTTTGTAAATCAAGCTGCCGACTTTATCTTTATCGTAAATCTGGCCGCGAAAAATTTCTTTCTCTGGCTGGAAATTTGTTTTGGTCGTTATTTCGTCGAGCACCCTTTTTTCATGATTTGCAAAATTGGTGTGCTCGAAATATTTTTCAGTAATTTTATTGCCCATTTTTTATTGCGTTAAAAAACAAAAATTGAGTAAAATTTCGCCTAACGTTCCAGCATAACAGAAGTTGCGAAGTGAGCGTGGCGGTATAATATTTGCGGAGCAAACCGCCTAAGCGAACGAGCAATTTGGGTGAGGGGCGAGCCGAGCCCCGAACCTGTTATACTGTGTTGTGCGACCCGAGCGTAACGCAGTGAAGCGAGAGCGCAGCGTGGCTTTAGCGTATCAAAAAATTTATTCATTAATTTATTTTTGTGCAATTACGACCATTCTCTTACTTGCTTCTTTTGAATACTTGGTAAAGCTGTAATCTCCATAGTATTCAACTCTATCAAAATCTGTCTTGCTAAAGAAATTTTCAAACTCTTTCTTTGCGAGTGCCATATATTCCATTGATTCAAAAGCATGATTAAAACCTGTCGGTGTCTTTTTGATGTTCAATATGTTGAATATCACTTTTTCAGGATTCGGGTATTCAAGAAAAAAGTAAAAAGCTTGATCTTTGTGAATTCTGGCTGGAATAAGCTTGGGCTTTGCTTTGAAAAATGAGTCAGCAAAACCATTGTCAATGACAACAATTCCGCCATCATTGAGGCGGTCATACATCGATTTCAAAGTCGCAATAGCTTCTTTATCGTTTGAATTGTGAGGAAAACTCGTTGTCATACAGATAATCATGTCGAACTTTTCTTTCCACGACTTTGAAAGCGTCCTAAAATTCTCATTTTTCAAAACTATCGAAAGACCTTTGAGATTTTTACCTGCACTTTTCAGCATACCGCCTGATAAATCAGAACCAGCGCATTTAAGCCCAAGTTTATTCAACATGAACAAATGCCAGCCCGTGCCACAAGCACAATCAAGACAGGTTTTAATCGAATACTTCTCGATTAGTTTTTTGAAGAAAGATTCTTGTTTGAAAATTTCTTCTTTAGGTTGTAGTGCGTCGTAATCGATGGACAGATTTTGATAGTCATCCATAGTTATTTAGTAATTGCACAAAAGATTATATAAATTTTTTGATATGTCGTACAACGTTTCGGCATATCTGATGTTTGCTGTAGTGTAGCGGAGGCAAATATGGGTGAAGAAATTATGCACTCCATAGCTTTATTATATCGCAAAATTTTTGAACCAGATATGCCGTGTTATACGATGTACGCAAAAGTTTTCGTATTAGTCGCACTTAAACGTTATTTTAGATTAAAAAAGGGGCAAAATTGGCGATAGCCAATACATTTACTTCTTCTTGATTTTATAAATTGCAGATTTCTTTCCAGAAACTAAGATTTCGTACTTTTCAAGCAAATCTAAATCGCTGTGTTTTGACAAAACCTTTTCGAACTCATCTTTCTTGGCTGTTAATAAAACAATAATGCCTCCCGTTTTTAATACTCTCACAAACTCTTTCATCATTGAGCCGTAAAAAGCAGTAATATCTTTTATATTTTCATACAAACCCCAGGGCGGATCAGTGACGATTTTGGAGATAAAGTCATCTTCAAATACTTTCATGTCCAAGGCATCTAACACCTTAGGTATTAGTGTTTTATTTACTTTTTTGGTTTTGATTCTATCCCTAATAATTTGTTTAAAGCCCTTGTCGTTATCACTTGCAAAAACCATGTTGTAAGAAAAAAATTTTACCCTTTCTATTGGGATTGCACCGTGCCCCGCAAACGGATCTAAAAAAATATCACTTTTATCTGGCTCAGATAAATAACAAAGAATATATGCAAGCTCTGGTCTTAATTTTCCTGCCGGTAATTTTTTGTTAGTGATATTTTTTGTCAGCCTTAACATGAAGAAGCCGACATTTTCACTTCTACGCAAAAACCAAAATTCAGCTTGCGGTCTATGTGGGTCAACTTTTAATCTCGTTCTTTGTAAACCTATTATTTTACGCTCGACTTGTGCTATCAACTTTTTATCTACAGACACAAACTCATTTTCATCCGAGGCAATAATGCGGAAGGTTTTTGCGTTGGGCAAAAAATTTTTCAATTCCACATTCAGTTTAAGCTTTGAAGCCTGTTGAAGCATATAATCAAAGGTTTTTTCTCTCTTTGGCAGTTTTTCAAATTTCTTCAAAACCAAAAAAGTATTATTGAGAAATCTTAGTTTCTGGATTTTTTCAACATCTTTATTAGTTTCATAAAGTACCATTCCATCAAGAAGTAAATGTATTTTCAATACACCTAAATTTTCCGTTAGTAATTTTTCAACTAGTTTCTGTAACCCAGAAATAAATGTAGAAAGGTAAATCATATTTGGTGTATTGAAAATTTTGCCCCTTTTTTCGTTGTTCATTGGTAAAACGTGGTTATTTCTCTAAAACTTTTGCGTACATCGTATAACTCGTTATTATACGAATTGAATGCATAATATCAACCTTTTATTGCATGTTATACAAACTTGATATACAATTATTGAGATTAATAATAATCACTTAACTGATTTTAGTTTACTAATTTTATAAAATTTATGCAACAAAAATATCTTGAATAAGTACGCCAAGAATTAAAGGTAATCAGTCAAGATATTTTGTGATTTAGTGGTTTAACGCAATTTGAATATTTTGATTTACAGTTTCTATATCTGGTTG
>CAZFDQ010000118.1:0-1779 GCA_964518205.1 uncultured Pseudomonadota bacterium
GGAATAATTTGATTTTTCTCTGGTTTTTGAATGAAGAAGTTTTTTAAATAATTACTATAAAAAGTGATAGAAGAATACGGTGGTTGTGTATTATCTATTATTTCTACTAAATCTTTTGCAATACTATTAAAGTTATTCGAAGTTAATTCTCCATAGTTTTCTATTATATTGCCTAAATTTTTTTCCCGAACAAGTTTTGTTGCTTTGCTTCCGATAGTTATAAACTTTGGGGTTTGATGTTCTTCGATATAATAATTTCTGTCAAAATATCGAAATAGATTAGAATTAAAACTCCCGCAAAGTCCTTTTGATGAAGCAATTAAAATAAATAAAGGCGTAGAGTCCAAAATATCTTTTGGAAATAATATGTTGTTATCCCAATCAGGGAGTTGTTTTGAAAGTTGAGAAAAAAATTGTGTAATGTTTGATGTGTAATATTGTAGTGGGATATTTTGTTTTTCTAGTCTTGCGTAAAAAGACATAGAAACTAATCTTACAGCATGAGTAATTTTTTTTGTTGTTTCTATCGATTTAATTTTTTGTTTTTGTTGAATTAATTGAGTCACTGTTTATCCTTTTTTTATACTAAATAAAACGTAGTTTAAAAAAAAAAAAAATGCAATGATATATAAAACAGATTTCAATTTATCTCGTTTTAGGGGGGGCTGTGATTATAATAATAGATGGTTATAATTTGTTAAAACAAGTTTTTCCTAAAGTTAGAGGAAGGCTTGACAAGCAACGGCAACAATTTATCAAAATGTTGGGGCACTACAAATTTAAAAAGGGTAATGAGATAAAAGAGATAATTGTTGTATTTGATGGAGGAGAATGGGGTAGGGCTACTAGAGAGATTCGTCAAGGTATAGTTGTTGTTTTTTCGGGGCAAAAAAGCAGTGCAGATGATTGGATTTATGATTATGCGCAAAGGCATAAAAATAAAGAGATACTTTTAATCACAAAAGACCGGGAGTTAATTGATAAATGCAAAAAATATGGAATAGATGCGATTAGCGTTTATGATTTTTATGATATAATTGAAAATACCTTGTTGGGGGAAATAGAGTCAGAGCTTTGTAGAGGTGGATCTGGTTCTATTAGAAAATATGAGTCTTCAGATGATTTTTTTGACGAAGACGATAATTATGGACAAATCGATAGCCAAGCCTTAGATTTATTAATGGAACAAGCAAGCTTTGATTTTGATAAAAAAGAAGAAGACGATGAGCCAAGACATAGACGAAAAGGCAAGTCAAAAACTTTGTCTAAAAAAGAAAAGAAATTATATAAGAAGATAAAGAAGCTTTAATTATGAAGATAACGTTTAGTCAAAATGAAATAAAAAAAATAGTACAAGAGCATCTTGTTCCAAAATTAGGAAAATGCAAAATTTTTGCCTTTAGTGGGCCGTTGGGTGCTGGTAAGACTACTTTGATTAAAGAGTTTTTGCATGCTTGTGGGGTTACAGATATAGTAACAAGTCCTACTTTTACTTATGTAAATATTTATAAAACAAAAGATGGAAAAAAATTTAACCATTTTGACTTGTATCGTATGACAGATGAGCAAAGTTTTTTCGATTCTGGTTTTGATGAATATTTATATGAAAAAAATAGTTGGAGTCTTATTGAGTGGCCGGAAGTAATAGAATCATTTTTGATGTCTGTGGGAGTAGATGATAAGATATGCCGTGTTTTTTTAAACTATGATCAAGCAAACTTGGATTGTAGAATTATAGAGTTTTAGGCATTTCTTGAAATTTTTTTAAAAAAATTAAAA
>CAZFDQ010000119.1:0-2520 GCA_964518205.1 uncultured Pseudomonadota bacterium
ACCTCTGCCTTACCACTTGGCTATGCCGCCACAATTTCAAATTCATCCCGAGTGATTTTCGAAGCATTTTTTTTAATGCTAAGAAAATTTTATCGAGGGATCAAAGAACCAACCATATTAACCGCACCAGCATCTTCAATTTTAATGTTAACAAATTGACCAATATTTTCATCTCCGCCATCCAACAAAACACGGATATTTCCATTGGTCCTTGCTAAGAGTTTACCATTTGCTAGCCGTTTTTCAACTAAACATTTCAAATTTTTACCAACATAGGCCCTATTTCTTTCCCTAGAAATATTACCCTGCCGTTCTTGCAATGCATCTAATCTAGCAGCTTTTACCTCTTTTGAGCAATCATCTGGTAATAATGCAGCCTTAGTATACTTTCTTTGGGAATAAATAAAAGAAAAAATATTTTCAAATTTTACCTCTTCCATCACTTTGCGTGTATCTAAATAATCTTGTTCAGTTTCTCCTGGAAAGCCTACAATAATATCAGTATTAATTGTTGCTTCTGGTAAAATTTCGCGCACCCATCCAATTTGTTCTAAGTATTGCTCAACTGTATATGTTCTGTTCATTGCTTGTAAAATTCTATTAGAACCAGACTGAACAGGATAATGCACAAAATGACAAAGTTTATCGCTGTGATCCGCCATTACATGCAAAACGTCTTTAGTCATATCTTTTGGATGTGGACTTACAAATCTAACCCAAAATTCTCCAGGAACATTTGCTACTTGCTCTAAAAGTTGTGCAAAACCTGCTCCAGAATTTTGGTCTTTATATGAATTTACATTCTGCCCCAACAAAAAAACTTCTTTTGCTCCATTTTGAACATCCTGCTCTACTCGAGCCAAAATATCAGACATCAAATAACTTTTTTCTCGCCCACGAGTAAATGGAACAATACAATAACTACAATAGTTATTGCAACCGGTCATTATGTTTACAAAAGACTGTTTTAATTCTTTTGGTGTATCTTTAAAACCACCCAAAGCTAAGCCTTGTTCAGGATCGACAACAGCTCTTTGCAATTTATTTACACCAATCCCAAACTGTTTTTCTGTTTCAATTTTTACAACCAAATCTGCTAAAAGCGTTTGTAAGTCTTTTGGATCTTCTTTTGCTCCAAAAACAAAATTTACATGATCAAATCTATGAAAAAACTCTTTTTTTCGGTAACTGGCAATACAACCAACAACACCCACCTTTAAATGGCAATTGATTCGCATTTTTATCTTGCCCACTTCACCTAAATACGAAAAAACCTTCTGCTCTGCTTTTTCACGAATTGCACATGTATTAACAAGTATTAAATCAGCCAGCGCTTCTACTTCAACCTTTTCACACCCTAAACCTTCCAAATAATTGGAAAGCGCTTGTGAATCGGCAACATTAGCCTGACAACCATACGTTTTTATAAAGAATTTAACCATGAAACATCACCATTTTTTTAGATCTAAACATCAAAGAAAGCCTATATTTTAAGTATAAACTAAGCATAAAAAGCAGCAACCTGTTGGCATAAAACTTAAAAATGGGTAAAATTAAAAAGTAATAAACTTAAAAAAAATAATATAAGGAACTTTAATGGCAATTCAGGCAGGGCTAGTTGGACTACCAAACGTTGGAAAATCTACACTTTTTAACGCACTCACAAAAGCTGGAATTCCAGCTGCAAACTATCCATTTTGTACAGTAGACCCACACGTTGCCATAACAGAAGTTCCAGATGAAAGATTAGACAAACTTGCCCAAATTTTTAATTCTCAAAAAATAATTCCTGCCACAGTCCAATTTTCCGATATTGCAGGTTTAGTTAAAGGTGCAGCTCAAGGTGAAGGGCTTGGAAATCAGTTCTTAGGCAACATCATGAGTGTAGATTTAATTTTGCATGTTGTTCGTTGCTTTGAAAATGGAGATATAACACACGTTCATAATGCAATTAACCCAGTAGATGATCTTGAAGTAATATCTTCTGAATTAATGTTAAAAGATCTAGAGTCCATAGAAAAAAGAGAAGAAAAAGTTTTAAACCAACTCAAAACAGCAAAAAATAAGAATCTTTCTTCTCAAGAAATAAAAGATCTTGAAAATGAAAAAAAATTAATCGAAGAAATTAAACCAGCATTAAAACAAGGTAAATTAGATTTAGTTCAAGAAATTGCAAACAAATATAAAAATGAAAAAATTCAAACCGTCCCGCTTTTAAGTGCTAAAAACTTTTTGATTGTTGCCAACATGTCTGAAGATGAAATGCACGGACAAAATTATAAAGCAAATCAAAATTATCAAATGCTGATAGAAAAATTTGGAGAAGAAAAAATTATTCCAATATGTGCCAAAATAGAAGAAGAACTTGCACAATTAAGCGATATTGAAAAAGCAGAAATGCTAGAAACTCTAGACCTACCTAAAAGCGGACTTGATGATATTATCAAAAAAACATATTCCAACCTTGGCCTTATAACATTTTTTACTGTTGGCCCAAAAGAAGCACACGCCTGGACAATT
>CAZFDQ010000120.1:0-3341 GCA_964518205.1 uncultured Pseudomonadota bacterium
CAGATGAAAGAGGCTTTTATTACAAAAGATGAATTTAATGAATTTAAAAACAAAGTATATGATGATCTAGATAATCTAATTTCAAAAGTAGATAAATTAGTTCAAGAAAACGAAATCAGAAATAAGCAAGAGAAGGAACAAAAAGAGTTTTTTGCAATATTAATAAAATCATTGAGAGATAAAAACATCTTATCTCAAGAAGATTTAGAAAAAATATCAAAACTTAATATATTATAAACAAAAACAGAGGGGAAAACCTCTGTTTTTGGTTGAGTGAGTTTTTCACTTCCTTCTTTTAGTTATAAAAGCTATAATAACCTAATATGAACAAAATCCCCGTTGAAGTTTCTGCTAGACATATTCATTTATCTCAAAAAGATCTTGAGAAGCTTTTTGGCGATGGCTATAAACTAAAAAAATTAAGAGATCTCACTTTGCCGGGGGAGTTTGCTGCAAAAGAAAAGGTTCAACTTGAAAATGGCAAAAAAAAGCTTAGCCTAAGAATAGTAGGTCCTCCAAGAGAAAATACTCAAGTAGAGCTAAGCATTACAGATGCTTTAAGAGTAGATATTAAGCCTGTAATAAAAGTTTCAGGAGATATTAAAAATACCCCGGGGGCTGTTTTGGTTGGGCCCAAGGGCAGAGTTGAGATAATGGCCGGGGTAATTGTGGCTCAAAGACATATTCATTGCACCAAAGAAGATGCCCAAAGATTAAATCTTAAAAAAACGGCTTCAGTTAAAATAGAAGGCAAAAGAGAATTAGTCTTTAACAAAGTAAAAGTTAGAATTAGCGACAAATATAGTTTGTGCTGCCATTTGGATACAGACGAAGGCAATTCAGCTGGAATTGATCAAAAAACCACAGGAACAATATTGGAAGAATAAATATAGAATACAGAATACAGAATACAGAACTTAGAACCTAGAATGGAAATTTAGCCTGCCTGCCAGCAGGCAGTAATAAAAGAATAAAGAATATTAAGCACCAAATTACAAATTCCAAATTTAAAATCAAAAATTACAAACAATATTGAATGGATAAGAATCAATTACTAAATAAAAGTAAAAAAATAGTTAAAAAACTGGAGATTGATCAATCGGTTAGAATAGAAGAGCTAAATAAAGACACAATTTTAGGAATAGCCAACAAAGAAGCAAGATTTACGGTTATTGTCCCGAAGAAAGCAAAAAGAGCGCTATATGAAAAGTTTCGATGTCAAGGAAAGCCCAAGAAGTTTGCTCCTTATGTGTTTGCGATATCTATTAGCGAGGCGTTGCGAAAAGCACCCTTTAAAAGTTCTGACATTGTAATTGATATTGAATATCCCGGATACGAACAAGAGATTATTAAGATTATAAAACAACAATATCCAGAAATAGAAGTATATTTTACTACTATTGGAAAGAAATCACCTGCTCATTTTGTAGCTTACGGAGTAAATATTAAAAAGATAAAGGCAGACTATAGAATAAACAGCACAAGATTATTGAGTATTTTGAAAAAAATAAAAAAATGACTCCAGAACTGTTACACAATAGAACATAGGTCTATTGATTCGCAGTCCAAATGAGCCATCTTATGCTACAATTATAGCAAATCAAAGAATCATGTCAATAGCGACGAAAGAATAAAAAGCGTTAAACACCAAATTACAAATTCCAAATCACAAATAAATTACAAATTCAAAATCAAAAATTACAAAAAAGATACAAAATACAAAAATGCCTAAATTTGTTAAAATTAATATAATTGAGTGCCTAAATGAATAAAATAGAAAAAGAAAATCCTTTTTTAGTGAAATCTAATCTGTTGAAGGGTACCAACTTCAGGGAAATTGAAAAAAACGCAAGATCTAAATTTAAAGAAATTAAAAAGCAAACAAAAAGAAAGCCGTATATTAGGTCAGCTTATTTTAACAAACAAAAAGTATTTTTTGACTATTTTTGGACTCATTTGAATCAAAAAAGAAAGAGAGAAAGAAAAACAAGACTAAAGTTATTTGATGTCGCTGTAGAAGTTATTAAAAATTCAAAAAGACCTCCTGTAAGCGTTGACAACCCGACCGATAGAAATGAAACCCTACATCGTTTTACCGGAGCGACTAAAGGTGGAAGACTATTTTGTGTTCAAATAAAAGAAGATAAAAAGAGGGGGAGTAAATATTTTATGTCTGCGTTTTGGATTAAATAAAAAAATCCCCCGCAGTGGAGTGCAAAAACTCCGAGCCGAGGATTTATAATGTAATTATAGCAAATCAAAGAATTATGTCAACAGCAATATAAAAATATTATTAAATGAAGTGGTGAAAAATAACAAAAAAGACAATAACAATAAAAATTTCCTTGCAGAAACAGCAGGCAAGAGAAGTGTTGCTATAAAAGCGGTTAAAAATAATCTAAAATCTGTGCCGGTTGTTGATAAAGACGATGTTTTTTGTTGTTGGAGTTTTAATTCCTTGGCTTATTTATCGTTTAAAGAAAGACCCAGCTGTTGGCGCCGGCCCTTTTAGCACCATTATTTGTGATATTTTGAGTTTAATAGTCTATTTTTTTACAGCATCTTTAATATTAGGAATAACATAATTTATATGATATTAGTTTTAAATTGTGGAAGCCAAACAATTAAATACAAGGTTTTTACAAATAAGTTAAAAGAAAAACAGCAGGGGAGTGTTGGTAATTTTAGAGCTCTAAAAAAAGAATTAAAGGGGCTTGAAGATATAGACTTAGTAGGGCATAGAGTAGTTCACGGAGGAGATGAATTTGTTAAACCGGTTAAAATAACCAAAGATGTTTTAAAAAAATTAAAGAAATATAATAAACTAGCTCCTCTTCATAATCCGCATAATTTGTTAGGCATTAAAACAGCTAAGAAAATTTTTCCTGAAGCTGAACATTGGGCAGTTTTTGATACAGAGTTTTTTGCCGACTTGCCTTTTGTTTCAAAATATTATGCTTTGCCCGACGAATTAAGAAAAAAGTACCCCCGCTACGGATTTCACGGCATCTCCCACCAATATGCCCACAATAAAGTTTGTGGTAAGCCTGGCTTACCACAAAGGGTGGTGTGTTGTCATTTGGGCGGAGGGTGCAGTATTTCGGCCATTAAGAATGGAAAGCCAATAGATACTTCTATGGGTTTTACTCCTATGGAGGGTCTAATAATGATGGGCAGGGCAGGAGATATTGACCCGGGAGTTGTTTTGACTTTGGGTAAAAAGGCCAACAAAATATTAAATAAAGAGTCTGGCATGAAGGGGCTAACAGGAGAAGAGGAAATGTTATTTGTTGTCATTTGGGCGGAGGGTGCAGTATTTCGGCCATTAAGAATGGAAAACC
>CAZFDQ010000121.1:0-10308 GCA_964518205.1 uncultured Pseudomonadota bacterium
AAGTTGCAAAGATATCAAGCAGCAGCCGTGGCAGCAAATTCAGGAGCTCCTGGGGCTGCAGATCAAGCAGCAAGTCCATGGACTGCAATTGCTGGCAGATTGCTAATGGATGTTTCTGTTGGCGAAGATAACACTGTTATGGGTGTTGGAACAGACAATACTGTTTGGATTTATGAGCAAGGTAGATTCATTGAATTTAAAGTTGAAGATGAGGCCGTAGCACCTAAGGCTATTAATGTTGCTTGTGGAAATAAGAACAATATTTGGATTCTTGATGAGCAAGGCAAAGCATATAAGTGTACAATTGTAACTCCTCCTGGTGCACAAACTCCTGGTGGTCCAGCACCTTCTTATAAGGTAACATGGCAAGATTCATCTGGTGGAACATTACTGGGTGATGTTGTTGTTGGTATGGATGGTGTTGTTTTTGGTACAAATAAAGAAACAAAAGCGGTTGTTAAATTTGATGAAACAACAAGTACGTGGGGGGCTGTTGGTGGATTATTCGATGACATTGATGTTGTGAATGCAAATAATTTCTGGGGTGTTTATAATAAAGGTGAAAATGTTTGGCAGGTATGGCAATACTTAAAAGGCAGGACTAATGAAGATGATCAAGCTCAAGATTGGAAACAAATAGGAACAGGTCTTGCACAAATATCTGCAAATAACAAAGGTGTTGTTGTTGGATTGAATTCTGATGGTAAGATTGCGATGACAACAACCGCTCAAACAACTCAGGCTCCTGTTGAAACTACTCCAACACCAGAAACTGTTGAACCAGAGGTAAGAGGAGGCGCTGTGCGGCAAGCTCAACCTCGAGGTCAAACAAGACAAACTGGCAGAGAAGCTGGTAGAGGAGGCAAGCCTACTGGTAGAACTGGTGGTGGTGGTACTGTTAGACGATAGTATGTAATTAGTTTTTAATTTTGAAGGATAAAAAAAAGAGCTGCGAAAAACTCGCAGCTCTTTTTTTGTTTAATTGGTGTTAATTTAATGTGAGTTCGGGATAAGCATGTAGTTATAAAACTTGTTAATGTGTCCTTTCGGCTGTCATCCTGAACTTGTTTCAGTCGGTCATCCTGAACTTGTTTCACAGCTGTCCAAAGTGTTTGAAAGTTAAAAATAAATTTTTGTATAAATAGTATGATATTGCCCGCCAGTCGTCATCCCGGACTTTATCCGGGATCCAGAAATTATTACGTTCCCTATTTTTTAAGATATTATAAATAGGATGTATTAAATATCTGGATCCTGAAACAAGTTCAGGATGACAACCAGCTTGTAGGCCCGCCGCCGCATAAAGCTATGGCGGACACGGCCGGGATGACGACCGATATGCTTTATTATATTGCTCTGGTAAATGATAATAAAAGGGTTAAGCAAACAAATTATTTAACCCGAACTTGCATTAATTCAATATCAACTTATCTTTATCAAAATCTTCTAAAAAATTTAGAGCAAGATGTGTTACACTTGCAAACGAAAGAATTTTTTTTGTTTGCAAAAGGATTTTGTTATGAAAATATTAAAAATATTTTTGGTTCTGTTTGGTTTTATTTTGTTTTCTAATTATGCTCTTTTTCTTCAAGAAGAAGGTGAAAGTGAAGTTGCAACAACAGAAGAAGCAGGAATAGATGATACGGGAAGCGAAGAAACTGTTGAAGCTGGGGGGAACGTTTCTGAGTTATTGCAAAAAATTGCACAGTCAACGTTGCCATTTAAAGACAAGCTTGCTCTTTTTGAGCAAGGAATAGATTCTATTATTGTTTTAACTACTCCATATGAAGAAAAAAGAGCTTTTGTTACGGCATTTAATGATTTTGTTTCAGTTGCTCTTACTTCAACGGCAATAACAATTAAAGAACTTGATAATCTTTATAGTCTTTTTGAAAAAATACGAACAAGTACAAAGCTTTCTTCTGGTCAGCGTGCAATGCTTAAATCATCTAGAGGATGGAGTATTGGAAGGAGACGAGATTTACAGATTAAATTTCAAGCAAGACTTAATGAGATAGCAGAACAAAGTTTTGATAGAAAAATATCATCTTATAAAGCTGTATTTTCTACAGAATTAAATGCAAATATTAATGATCAAAATAGACAAAATTTGGAAAATGCTTTAAGCAACTTAGTTTCAATTGCAAATGAAAAAGGAGCTTTAGCACAAGATAAAGTGAAAGAATTTTTTAATGAAATAAAAGATAATCAATTTTTATCTGATGCACAAAAAAATCAAATTAATAATTATATTAGTCAGTTGGGAGGAATAGCGGCTGTTGAAGTTGCTCCTACAATGGATGTTGGTGAAGTTTTTGATGCAGGTGTTCCAGCAGAAGAAGTTCCAGCAGAAGAAGTTCCAGCAGAAGGAGTTCAAGCTGAAGAAGTTCCAGCTGAGGATGTTCCGGCAGAAGGAGTTCAAGCTGAAGAAGTTCCAGCTGAGGATATTCCGGCAGAAGGAGCTTCTAGAGAAGGAGTTCAAGCTGAAGGTGCTTCATCGCAAGACTTAACAAAAAAACTTTCAGAAATTGAATCAACTCAAAAAGTATTAAAGAAAATAGAAGGCTGTAATACTGCTTTGCCAATGATTACTCAAGCAACACCACAGGGACAAAAAGGGCGATTATTACAAATAATGGTAAACCTATTTAATTCAAGGGGGGATCTGACAAAAGAAGAATTAGATGCATTAAAGAATCTGTTTCAAGCGGCAAATGAGCATACATCGTTTTTAAATGAAGAACAAAAAAAGGTGATGAGTGTTTGGCTTAATGAGGT
Organism: uncultured Pseudomonadota bacterium; assembly: GCA_964518205.1. Taxonomy (GTDB): domain Bacteria; phylum Babelota; class Babeliae; order Babelales; family UASB340; genus CAZFDQ01. Next base: position 2,779 of record CAZFDQ010000121.1, read on the forward strand.
AGCAGCAGCATTTAATGTAACCCAGCCAGCAAAAGAAGAGAAAGATGCTCGAGGGCAAATGAGATTGGTGCATTCAACTTATCTTCAAAGTTTGCCTGAATCTGCAGAGGGAAAGCCTTATTTAGAAAGAGTTAAAATTTATGATCGAGTTTTAAATTTATTAACTCCTTTAACTTTAACATGGGAAAAACGAAGATTTATAAGGCGAGCTTTGGATCTTTACAATAAAAGAGGTGGTAAGAATTATGATGAATTAAAGGCTTTGGGCGATTTTTTAGAAAAGTGTGCCCAAAATAAATTTTTAACTGATCATTTACCTACAAAATTTTCTGAGTATATGCAAAATGTTAAAGTGACTTATTTGTTTAAAGAAGTAGAGCAAAAAGACAAGTATTTAGAAAAAATACAGATTTGTAAAAATGTTGTAGATCAGCTTAATGATGATACTGCAAAGTATGAATTAAGTTTAGCATATGGTTGTTTAGAAAGGCTTTTTAATTACAGAACAACGTTGGAAAATGTATATAATTATTGGGTTAGAATAAGAAAATATAAAAAAGAATTAAAGCAGTTGGAAGAAGAAATAGCAACATTAAAGGCATTAGGTGAATTATTTGGCTCTGTTGAAAGTAAAATTAAGCTCTTTAAAAGAAGTGAAAGTCAAGACTTAGAACAGTGGAAAAATATTATTAATGGAGCGATTATTCTTGCTGCTATAAATGAAGAACAAGAATTAATGATGGTGATCACTGAGTGTGATAAAGTTCTAGATTTATTAGATCATTCAGGCATAGAAAAAGAGAGAGATTTATTTTTTGAAATATCTCAAAGTTTAATGCGCAAAAGAGGAAATATGACCAAAGAGGTTTTAAGTTCCTTGCAAAGTTTATTTGATAAAGCTGTTGATAAAAGATACATTTTAACAACAGCTCAAAAAGCAAAATTGAATAATAATATAAAAGAATTAAAAGAAGCTAAAAAAACAACAAAAGATACGGATTATTTAACAAGTTTGCTTGATATGGCTGCAAAAGAAAAAAAATGGGATGAAGCTTTTGATGCTTTTGTAAAAGGTTTTGAATTATTCAAAAATACACCTACAAAAGAAATTACAGCTAAATTTGTTGCAGTATTTAATAATATTTGGCCAAACAGACCAAAAGATGAAAAAATAAAAATTAGACAACTAAGAAAAGTTTTTGAACAAATAAATGAACGTGATGATATTTTGCAATCTCGGGCACAAAGAACTACTATGCAGAATTGGTTGGAGGTATTGAGCAGGGAAGGATAATAATTTTTTTGGTTTTGAAGTTGTCTTAATTTTCTATAGAAATCAAATTATTAATAATATCATTAACGGATTTAATATCATCCAAGTGAACCGAATTTTGCAAACTAAAATTGCCAATCTTTGTTCTTTCAAGTTCATAAGTTGTTGCTGGTAAGTTTAATTGTTGTGCAATGTCATTTGCTAAAGAACGAATGTAGGTTCCTTTAGAAACTTTGGCTCTGATTGTAAAAAACGGGGACGTAAAATCGAGAAGTTCAATTTCGTAAATAGTTACTTTACGACTTTTTAGTTGAACGATTTCTTGTAATTTTTCTTCATCTAATTTGTTTTGGCGAGCGAGTTTATACAACGGTGAGCCCTTATACTTTAATGCAGAATATACTGGTGGAATTTGCATATAGCTTGACCCTAGCTTTTTGATGGCACCTTCTATGTCTTTTTGAGTTAAATTTGGTACGTCAATTTTTTCAACAATTTTACCGGTATAATCAAGCGTATTGGTAAGTTCTCCTAATTTAGCTTTTACAATATACTCTTTGTTTTTGTTCATTAATGAACTAACTAATTTTGTAGCTTGCCTACCAATGCAGATAATCAGTAATCCCGTGGCAAAGTTATCAAGTGTCCCCGTGTGCCCTATTTTGATTTTTTGTTTTAAAATTCTTTTGATATGCCTGATGCAATCAAAAGAACTGAGCCTTTCGGGCTTATTTATAGCTAAAATTCCAGTTAGATTGTTTTTTGTATTTTCCATATTATTATTATAATACATGAAATTTAAATTTTGAACTTTGTTTTTTGTTGAGTTATACTAGTTTAATTCTTTTGGAAATGGTCATTTTTTTATTAAAATTATTGATTTTGGATTGAGGAAGATGAAAAGACGCAATTTATATATTATTTTCTCATTAATGTTTATTGTTTTGTTTATTGTTTTTAATGTTGATTCTAATACATTAAAACATTTTTTTAGATTTTTATTACATCCAATGGATGTGGGTTCCCCTACTGCTTGTTCTATGTATACCGGCAAAGAATTGTGTCGTTTCTTAAAAAAACGGAGAGAAAAAGAAGAAGCTTTATCTATTTTAGAAATTGGTGCGGGTTCAGGGTCTATTACCAGAGAGATTGTAAAAGAATTGCAACAAAATGACCATTTTTTTGCAGTAGAAAAAGATAAAGAGTTTGCAAAGAGTTTACAAAAAGAATTTGTTGGACATAAAAATGTTTTTGTAAATTGTGTAGATATTTTGGATTGGGAACCGACTTATAGGTTTGATTTTATAATTTGTACACTGCCTTTTATGAATGAATGTATAAGCTTTGATGGTGTAAGAACTCTTTTTAATGATAAATTTCCAAAGTGGTTAAAGGAAGATGGGGTTTTTTCTTTTGTTGAGTTGTCGGTATATGGCTCTATAGCCAAAGGGTGGCTGGCTGTTAAAAAGTTTTGTAGAAATTTGTTAAATTCAATTTTAGGTCCAGCTCCATTGAGTGAATACGAACAGCGTTTAGAATATATGGATATGATAAAAGAAAATAATGTTTTTCATAAAGAATTGGTGACAAAGAATGTACCAGGCATTTATGTGTATCATGCTAGTTTTCAGGGATAATTGTTAGATGAAGAAGGTTAGAATATTTGTTTGTATTTTAGCAGCACTTTTTTTTGTGGGTTTTGGTTTTGCTGGTGTTCGGTCTTTTTTTGGGGAAATGGGTTCTTTTGTTTTTGCCTTTTTTTCTAGCCCTAATTCCATTGGTGCTTTATTTCCAAGTTCTCCATTTTTGGCCAAGGCTATTACTAGGCAGATTAAAAGGCGAAATGATTCTTTAAGAATTTTAGAAGTTGGTGCTGGCACTGGTGCTTTTACAAAAAAAATTGCAGAAAAATTAAAAGAAGATGATGTCTTTGATATTATAGAGCTAGATACAGATTTTTGCCAGAGATTGCAAAAAAAATTCAAAAATTATAAGAATGTTCATATTCATTGTTTATCTATATTGGATTGGGAGCCAGAACAACCTTATGATTTTATAATATCTGGTTTGCCTTTTAACGCTTTTAAAGCAGATTTTTTAAGAGCAATTATAGAGAAATATAAAAAATTAATAAAAGAGGGTGGTGTTATTTCTTATTTTGAATATATTGCCTTGGCTAAAATAAAGTTGTTTTTTTTACGAGGGTATGAAAAAAAACAATATTCAAAAACCTTATCTGCTAGCATAGATTTTAGAAATGAATTTGAATTTGAAAAGAATAAGGTTTTTGCAAATCTACCACCCGCCTATGTTCATCATTTGCAGTTAGTTTAGCTTTTCTTTTATTTTTCTCAGCTTTTCTTTCAAGATATTTAATTTATCAAAAAATTCTTGCGGAATTTGAGAAACTGCTTTTTCTTCAGTGCATTTTATTATAACAGTTTCTTTTTCAGACTCATTACCGTGCGTTTGTTGTATTTCTTGTTCTTCATACGCTTTTGTTGCAGGACTAAATTCTTCTGTATTTTCATTTTTATTTAAAATAAATTGTAGCCGCTTTTTTGCTCCAGTAATTGTAAATTTTTGGTTGTATAACAAATCTTTGATAGTAGAAAATGTTTTTAGATCATCTTGCGAATAAAATCTTTGTCCCCCATCGGAGCGGCTAGATTCTAGTTCAAACTCCTTTTCCCAAAATCGGATTACAAATTTTTTAACTTTAAGTTTTTTGGCCAATTCACCTATTCTGAATTTCCTTTTGTTCATTCGATTTTTTTGTTGTTGCATTATACTCTCCTTTGTTTTCAAAAGTCATCAGTATTTGATTTGGTTGTACCAAATCTTGAGGTGAAATTGGAATAGTTTTTATAAATGCGTCATAGTTTGCCCGAATTTCATTTTCCATTTTCATTGATTCAATAACCATAAGAGTTTGATTTTTAGTTACAAACTGGTTGGGTTTGACATTAATTTTTATAATCCGGCCACACAATGGGCTTTTGAGTTCTTTTTCAAAATTGGATGATGCTTTTTGAGCTTTTGAAGCTAATTGTGCAGGAAGTATTTTTTGATTTTGTGCAACGTTTACAGTAAAGCTTTTATTTGTGTTGAACAGATAAACATAAAATTGATCTTTGTTATTTGGATCTTGTTTTAGGTTGGCTTTATAGATTTTTTTATCTACTTCAAAAAAAATTATATTTATTGTTGGGCTAATTTTAATAACTTTTTCTACTGCCATTTTTGATTGCTCCAATTGCTAGTTGGTTGGCTGGCTTTTGTTTTTTGGGTTTGTTCTTGTTTAAAGAGTTTTGCTGCTATTGTGGCAATTTGTTTTTCGGTATTTTTGTTTTGTTTGGGTGAAAGATTTTTTAAAAAATCTTTATTTAGCATTTGTGTATGAATATTTCCTGTTAAAAAATCTTGGGTCTGTAATAACTTATTAAGAAATTTGATATTGGTTTTGATTCCGGAGATATTAAATTGTTTTAATGCATAAATCATATTTTTTATAGCACTGTTTCTATCTTGACCAAAAGAGACAAGCTTAGAAAGCATTGGGTCAAAAAATGGAGTTACTTCTTGGTTTTCTTGTAGATTGTGATCGTGTCTTATAAAAGGACCTGTTGGTAAGTTTAAACAGCTAATGGTTCCTGTTGATGGCGCAAAATTATTTTCGGTGTCTTCGGAATAAATTCTGCATTCTATAGCATGACCTTTTTGTGAAATATCTTTTTGTTTGAATAGGAGTTTGTTTGTTTGAGCAATTTCTATTTGAAGAGCTACTAAATCCAGGCCTATTGTTTGTTCTGTAACACAATGTTCAACTTGTAGCCTGGTATTCATTTCTAAAAAATAAAAATCTTCATTTTGAGTTACTATAAATTCTATTGTTCCAATATTTTGATAATCAACAGCTCTTGCAGCTAAAATTGCAGCTTTATACATTTTATCTAATGTTTTTGTGTTTAAAAAATTGCATGGAGTTTCTTCAATAATTTTTTGATGACGGCGTTGTATAGAACATTCGCGTTCATATAAATGAATAAAATTTTTGTTGGCTCCTGCTACTTGAATTTCAACGTGTTTGCCTTTTTCTATATATTTTTCTAATAAAATTTGATTTGAGTCTGTAAATTTTTTTGCTTCAGAAATAACTCTTTGAAATGCATTATCAAATTCGCTTTCAGTTTCTACTTTTCTGATTGCTTTTCCGCCGCCTCCTAAAGGATCTTTTAAAAGTATTGGATAACCAATTTTATAGGCAATTATTTTTGCTTTTTCTTGTTCAGAGTGTTTTATAAAAAAACCTGGAACTACAGGAACTCCGGCTTTTTGCATTATTTCTCGTGCCTGAATTTTATTTCCCATTAAAGAGATAGATTGTGGATTTGGACCAATCCAGATGATTCCTGCATCAATAACTCGTTGGGCAAATTGAGCATTTTCAGCCAGAAAACCGTAGCCGGGATGTATTGCATCAACTTTTTCTTTCAAAGCGATTTTTATAATTTCATCTTGATTAAGATAGGCAGAACCTCCATTACCAGAAAGAGAATGATTTTTATTTGTTTCGTAAATATAGGAAGCAAATTTATCTTCAGGGGCGTAAATTGAAGTAGTTTCAATTCCTAAACTTTGACAGGTAAAGTTTATTCTGCTTGCAATTTCTGAGCGATTTGCGATTAATATTTTTTTAATTTTGTTCATTTTTATAAAACTTTTTTAGACTTTATATTTTTTTTGAGTGTGCTTGTTTATATAAAAGTTATCATCCTGAACTTGTTTCAGGATTTAGATATTTGTTTTTTCATTATAATCAAAAAGAATTTTTTTCCCAAATGGGTTGATGATATAAAAAAAAGAGGGCCCGAGACTAATAAAAAGCCTCGGGCCCTCTTTTTAGAGTTGGGGTTAATTTGTATTCATGTAAGCCAAAATACCAGATTTCATGTCAATGGATGCACCTGGCATGAGTTCTATATATAAATTGTTTTCAGTGTTTCCATCACCAAATGTAATTGCCTGTGAAACGCTAGTTGCTTGCCCATTTGCTTCGTCTTCGTTATAGAATGGACATTTGTGATCGATGATCAATGTTCCTTTTGTAAGTTGTAAGCCTGTTGTTGTAGATTTAAGAGTTGCTCCATCAAGATATAATAATGATGTTTGATCTTCCATGACTATTAAATTTCTACCATTTGCAATTGTTGCAGATGGTCCATATGAGAATGTTGTTTTTGTATCAAAGCCAAAAGATGAATTTTTGGCAATGTAACAAGCATGAGTTGAGGTGTAATTAAATTGGTTTGTGCCGCAAATTAAAACATCATCTTGTATGTACAAGTCGCCAAGTGTGAATGAATAATTTCGTGAAAGTTTTAGTTTTGTATCTTGTAGTGTTAATCGGCAATCTTTATTGTTCATACAAATTGAAGCAAAAGAGTCATTATTAGTATTTCCAATATTTTCAAGAATAATATTTCTTAATGTTAATGACACATGTGAGTCTAGCTTTAATCTTGAATTATCATTGAAAATCAAACGATGACCTTGTCCATCAACTATTCCACCAGTTGAGAATGTTATTTGTACATCTGGTGGAATAGAAAGATCGCCACCCAGTAAGAATGCATGATTCATAGGACTTAAATTTCCAGAAGATTCAATTGTTGTTCCAGATGAAAACATAAAGTCGCCATAAAGCCTTAGTGTTGAGCCATCAAGATCAATTGGACTGCCTGCAATAGTACGTGTTGCACATATTTGGATTAACACAGGTTGAGTTGTATGAATTCCTGTAAGAACAAGAATTGCACTAGGATCACTAGGGTTGCCACCAAGATTTGTATCTTCTGCAAGGTTTGAAGCTTCTGTGAGAATAAAATTGTCTTGTGTTGCGGCGATACTGATTGAATTTATCGCATTGCTATTGTGGTAAATAAGATAGCTGTTGGCACGGATATTGCCACCAAACGTATTTACGGCATTGCTATTATGGGCTATTAGATAACTGTTAGCTCTAATGTTGCCATCGTTTTGTACTATTGCATTAGAGTTGTGATTAATTAGATAGCTGTTGGCTCTGATGTTGCCAGCGTTGGTTGCAATATCAGAATCGTTTTGAATGATTGCATTGCTATTATTGTTGATTAGATAACTGTTGGCTCTGATGTCTCCATCGTTTTGTACTATTGCATTAGAGTTGTGATTAATTAGATAGCTGTTGGCTCTGATGTTGCCAGCGTTGGTTGCAA
>CAZFDQ010000122.1:0-3110 GCA_964518205.1 uncultured Pseudomonadota bacterium
TCTTTGATTAACTGAATGTTTGTATTATTTTTATCAAGAAACTTAATTATTTGATCTAATGACAATTTATAAAAATTTGATAATTGTTTTGAATAATCAGAACTATCAGGATCAAATGGCTCCGAAAAAAAATTATTTATACAAAAAATACCTTCATTAACAAATAAGTTTAAAGCATCGCATAATTCAACAACTGTTTTATCTTTTGAGCCAATAGGCGGATTCAACTCTTTAAAAAATCGCAAAAAAATCTCATCCACTTTTCCTATAAAAGTTGCAATACGATCTTTTAATAAAAATAAATTTTTTATTTTACTACTCAACTCTTTTTTATAAGCATTTCCAGAAAAAAAAGTTTTCAACTTAGAACCATCATTTAATTCATCTTTCCAATAATCAATTAGAATCAAAAGATGATCTAAATGATCAACTAAAGAGCCTCGAAAAAAAATCAAGTGCTCAAAACACAATTCACAACAAATTCCACGTCTCATTAAATCAAATATTTCATTCAACTTTTCAAAACCAGACCCTAACCACAAATCTTGGTCTATATTTAAAAACCTATATTGCTGACTATCTATTTGATTAAATAATTTATTAAAATCTTCAGAACTAAAATGATATGTACTAAAATTATAAAAATTTAATTTCTCTAAAGATATTCTTAACTCTTTTAATAAATGCGAATGAGCAAAAACTTCAAAGCTTTCTTCTTTATCTATAGCAAAATCATCATTTTTATGATCTTGTAAATCTTTTACTTCAGATAATAACTCCCTTGCTTTCCCCCAAAAAACATTTTGTTTTGGCAGGATATTGTTATAACAAGAAAGAATCGAACAATTTAAACCCCAATAAACTATAACGAAATATTTAAATACTTGTCCAAACATAAAAACCCCCTTTCAAAAAAAGGCTCTTCCTTTTTCACCCAAAATAATACCAACAAAAAAGTATAAATCAATTCAGTTAACAAACACATTTTTTTGCACTAAGCTTTACCTTTCCTACTCATTAAAGGAGCATTATAGTTTGCTAATAAATAAAAAATTGTAAAGTAAAAAGGGAAAATCTTATGAAAATGCATATATTCAGAGAGTATGATATAAGAGGCATTATTGGAAAAGAAATAGAAATTGAAGAAACTTATAATCTTGCAAAAGCAATTGTTTCTTACTTTCTACAACAAAATCCTGATACAAAAAGCATAATTATAGGAAGAGACGGCAGAAATCACTCCATACCTATTCAAGAAAATATGATTCACGCGGTTATCAATATGGGCCTAGATGTCATAGATATTGGCCTTTGCCCTACCCCTGCTTTTTATTATTCTCTACATAATCTTTCAACCTCTACAGGATTTATAATAACAGCATCACATAATCCAAAAGAATATAACGGCTTTAAAATGTGTTTAAATAAGAAGTCTGTATGGGGAACTCAAGTACAAGAAATCAAAAAAATCTATGAATCTCAAAATTTTTATACAAATGAAACGGGCAAAAAAGGAACCATTAAAACTTATAATATAATTCCAGAATACATACAATATCTAACAGATAGCTTTAAACATTTAAAAAATCTTGATATTCACGCCGTTATAGATTGTGGAAATGGATCTACAGGGGCTGTAATGCCCACACTGGTGAAACAAATGAATTGGAAAAATATTAAACTTTTATTTGCGCAAGTTGATGGAGATTTTCCAAATCACGAAGCCGATCCAACTGTGATTAAAAATATGCAAGAAGTGGTTTCTGAACTTAAAAATAATCCATCCTTAGAATTAGGACTCGGTTTAGATGGCGATGGTGACAGAATGAACCCTATGACCAAAGAAGGTTTTCTTGTTCCAGGCGATCAGCTTCTTGCAATTTATGCACAAAGAGTTTTAAAAGATCATCCAGGAGCCGCTGTAGTTTTTGATATAAAAGCATCAAGCTGCTTAATTGATGTTTTAAACTCTTGGGGTGCTAAACCATGTATTTGCCCATCAGGACATTCATTGGTTAAACAAGCAATGTCTTTAAATAATGCAAAGCTTGCCGGAGAACTTAGCTGTCATTTCTTTTTTTATGATCGCTACTTCGGTTTTGATGATGGAATTTATGCAATTTTTAGACTGTTTGAAATATTAGCAGAAACAGGCAAGAACCTAACAGAACTTATCTCAATATTTCCACAAAAAGAACGTTCTGCTGAATTACGAATAGCATGCACAGATGAAAATAAAAAAGAAATAGTAGAGTATGTAAAAAATATTTTTACATCAAGAAACGATGCTAAAGTTATAACAATTGATGGCATTCGAGCTCAAATGGATTATGGTTGGGGACTAGTCAGAGCCTCAAATACACAACCTGTAATTTGCCTTCGTTTTGAAGCTGATTCAAAAGAAGGCTTGCAACATGTAAAACAAGATTTTTATAGCGCTCTTTTGCCTTACTTTGATGAAACACTTTTAAAGGAACAAATTGAACTATAAACGTAACACAGGCCTTCATCTTAGATTAAAAAGCGATTTAACTACTCTTGCTATGCAAGCAAAAGATTTCGGATTAAAAATCTTCCAATTCTTTTTAACAAGGCAAGAAGATGGTAAATATATAAAAATTACACAAAAAGATAGAGAAGGTTTTTTGCGCATACGCAGAAAATTCTTCTCTGATATCTATATACACAGTTCCTATTGGATCAACTTGCCAACAGGAAACAAAATCAGCGCTATAGCTTCAGAAAAATTATTAAAAAAAGAAATCTCGATTGCTAAAAAATTAGAGGCTAGATATCTTGTTTTACATCCTGGATCAGCCAGAGGACACAGAAAATCAGAAAAAGATCCTTTATGCAAAATGGCTGGAATAAAATCTTTGACCACAATCTTAAATCGAGTTTTGGACAAAGAAAACGATGTAGAAATTTTACTAGAAAACACAGCTCACGCCAACAGAACAATTGGAAGTAACATAAAAGATTTTATCTTAATCAAAGAAATGCTAGAGCAACCCGAAAAAGTAAATTTTTGCATAGATTTAGCTCACGCTTTCGCTTATAGTTATGACTTAGCCCAAAAATCAAAATTTATTGAACTACTAGATAAAACC
>CAZFDQ010000123.1:0-1637 GCA_964518205.1 uncultured Pseudomonadota bacterium
TATACTAGATATATCATTATCTTGTAAAGTAGACCAGTGCCTAACCTCATTAGCTGTCGCTGCCCGGATAACCACTTCAGTGCCCTCTGGGTAAAAGAACCCCATAGTAGGTAGATCCTTAATTGGAATTTTCTGCCACCCAACCTGGTTGGCCTGACTAATCTGATCGTCACTCCGCATATTAGGAAGCTTAGGTGATTCAACTTGTGTTATTTTCGGGCCAACTGGTTCTGGTTGTTTTCCCTGGGCCTCTTGTTTTTCTTGACTTTCGACAAATTCTTGTAATTTCTTTTCAGTATTTTCGTCTGGCATATCTATGATTTTTATTGTTTATTATTTTATATATCTTTATATGTATAAAAAATCACTAGTTTCGAGCTTTTTTATGTGTTATAATTTTTCTAAAATAAAATTTTTTATGGGCAGCCCCGATTTAATATGTGCATAATACTTATTTTTAGATATTTTTAATGTGTTTACGACTTCTTTAACGCCGTCAAATAATATCTCTTCATTTGTTTCAATATTGGTGCACTTTATTTTATTTCTTAAATATTCCCATCTATCGCCTTTTAACTCTATATCTAATAATTTTAATTTATTTCGCGATCTATTGGAATCATACATTGAGTTAGTTTCTTTGATACCTTTGCCCTTTCTAGATTCCGAAATTTTCTTTTTGACCTCATCTTTTTTAGACGGATTTAAATCACCTATTTTAGTTTTAGCATATTTTTCTTTCATTTCATCGGTTCTAATCTTTCCTTTGTTTGAATAAGAAATTAGCTGTCTTGTTTCTGCAGAGGGGGGAGGTTTATATAGCTGAGAGTTTTTCATTTTTTCTAGTGTTTCATGTGAATATATGTTTGTTTTATCTTTATTCCATGCGGGTTTACCTTTTTTGATTCACTTAACAATTTTCTAGATTCTGGTGTCATAATTAAACCCCGAGCGCCCTCCCCACCCCATGTTAAATTATATCCTCCTGGAGATATATGTGATTTCGATTTTTTTATCCAAAACATTTCTCTTTCATCTAAATATTCTTCTGAATCACATATTTCTAAAATTTCTTTTATGAAATTTTCTTTTTTATATTTTTTATACGCCCTTTTTATTAATTTCCCACTACCCATGTATGCATCTTCGTTAATAGAAGAATTTGTTGCACGTTGTCCAACATAGCTTTTTTGGTTTTTTAAATTTGTAATTTTATAGATATAAAAATATCTAAATTTATTTCTTGGGTTTTCGGAAGATCTAAACATATTTTTATTTTATATATTCATCTCATCCCACTAAATTTGTTAAGAAGTTGTTAAAAATAAAAAGAGAGATTTTAAAAATCTCTCTTAATTAAATAATATGTTTAAATAATCTTTCTAACTGCCTCTTATACAATGGTTTCGTCCCAATAATCTGCAGCTATTTGAAATCCATTTACTTTGTATACCTCTTCAGAAGAAAAATCGAGAGGAACTTCAGGAATTCCGGTCATAGGAAAAACGTGATATAATTTCCACTGCCAGAATGGTTGGGATGCTCTGTTATAAAGAGTTACAAGAGCCCAAGGAGCAACATAATCAGCCTTCAGGCCAGTTCTACCTGTCAGTGGGTCATAAACTAAATCACACCAC
>CAZFDQ010000124.1:0-4613 GCA_964518205.1 uncultured Pseudomonadota bacterium
GATTATACAATCTTTAAAATTTTTTACCCGCAACCAGCCCACGTCTCACTCGATTAAAGGTTATAAAAAAAGCGGAATAAAATGCAAAACATCGGCTTAACAACTCAGATAACTCTTCCAGCTTAATAGTTTGTTTTCCTATTTCGCCCCCTTCGATAATGCGAAATTCCTCATCGGAAATAGCATAATCCGAATGATAAAAAGCATTCCTGACATCATTACGAAAGAAAGTATCAAAAATTTCTCCGATTCGCTCCTCGCCACAAGCTGTTGCAAGTTCTTTTATGTATTGAATTTTTTTAACTGGCGTTGGCAAATAACGCTTTGCAAATATGCTAGGCGTTTTCCCTTTTTCAACTCGGACAAGATGAGCAAATGGATACATTTTATATGGTTTGTCTTGGCAAGAGCGCAATAAGTTTGCGATTATTTCGTAAGGGGCAGACATTTCCGTAGAATGCGAGTATAAAAAGAGACCCATTCGCAAAGCTCTTTTTTCTTGTCCCTTGCCCATTTTCCGTAAGAGCTTGCTAAAATCCATTGCCGCTTCCTCGGCTTCTACAAAAGCGTCCCAATGCCCGCTTGTAATTCCTTCAACTCGTAAAATCGTGCATAAATAGTTGAATCCACTCGTTGTTGCAGCCCTATTAAATAAACTCTCAAAGCATTCTGAATACTCGTCTGTGTATTTGCTAAGCACTGGGTTACGCTTCCTGTAGAACCACCCTTTAATGCGATTTTTTAATGAATTAAACTTTGATAACAAAAATTTCATATTTTTAAAATTATTCCATTCCTCTCTTCCGATTTCATAATTTACCTTGTCGTCTTATTATTTCCTTGTGCAATTTTTCTGTTTTACGGTATTCCGTCTCATCCATCGCTACAATTTCTTTGTTGGCACCTTCTAGATACTTCAAGAAGAGATCTTGGTGTTTCTTCACTATGTCTTTTAGATCTATAGACAATCTACCCCTATATTCTTTGGAGATATACGCACAAAGAACTTTTCTCTTGTTGTCGTTTTCTAAAAACCTAGAACTGCTATGATTTTTCTTCTTACCGATAGGTTGGGCTTTCCAGTGGTCCGATAGGATAGCTGATTTGCTCATATTGAAGTGACCTTTAGTTACAAACAGCGTTTCTCCTTTGATTGTTTTGTTTTTTTTATGTTGCACTGACACAGAAATGGGCGGGATAGTATAATGTGTTATGTTGTTTCTCACCGCAAAAATAAACAGGCGTAGAGGTTCTTCATATAAGCTGCTAAATTTCTGCTTTGTCTTTTTATAGGCGATGGAAGAAAAAAACTTGTCGTAATGCTCCTCCAAAGAATAAGTTGCGGATGCGTAGTTATGGAAATATTTAATAAACTTCCTCAAGCGATTGCGGCTTTTTATTCTTGGAAGAGATTTGTCCTTAAATGTTTTCTGACTAGAAGTTGTTTCGTACTCATATTTACTTACATGACCCGATAGCTCTCTGTAGTTGTCTTCAAAGATATATCGTGCATGATTTGACCTTAATAAAAAGTTATACAGCTTGTAAGCCATACTATCTTCATATTCTTTGATAAGCTCACTTATTGTTTTTTCTCTCTTACTTGACATGGTTGTGGAAAACTATTATTGGACTTTCTATTTATTTTCTATTATACTATACTAAAGTAAACATAAAGTCAATTATTATGATTACAAAAAAACAAAAACAAGTACTTGATTTTATAATAAACTATCAAGGCCAAAAGGGATATGCCCCTTCTCTTGATGAAATCAGAGAAAAATTTAAACTTGCTTCTGTTTCAACGGCTCATCATTATATTTTAAAACTAGAAAAGGCCGGGTATATTAAAAGAGAGAAAAATGAACCAAGATCAATTGAGTTAAGATTAAAAAGAAAAGAAAGGCTAATAGACGTCCCTCTTTTAGGTGAAATCGCGGCCGGTGAACCAATTGAAGCAATCGAAAATAAAGAGACTATTAAGGTCCCTGAATCACAATTATCTAAATCAGGTGAACATTACGCATTAAAGGTTCGCGGCAATAGCATGATTGATGAAGGAATTTTTGATGGTGATGTGGTGGTAATAAAAAAGCAACCAACGGCTGAGAACGGAGAAACAGTTGTCGCTTTGATAAACGACAACGAAGTAACATTAAAAAAAATTTACAAAGAAAAAAATAGATTTAGACTACAACCCGCCAATCCAAACATTAAACCAATATTTACTAGAGAACTAATTGTTCAAGGAAAAGTTACTAGTGTTATTAGAAGCTTCGAGGATCTCAGAAAAAAAACACAAGAAAAAGAAGAATTTACTGATGCTACTGTCAAGTACATGGAAGAAACGGATATAAAACACAGAAAATCTTTTGGACAATATTTTACGCCCAGATCAATAAGGGAAGCTTTAGTTAATAAATTGCCAAGTACAACAATAGCCAATCCTAAAATATTAGATCCAGGGTGCGGAACTGGAGAATTTTTAATTACTGCAAAAAATCATTTTAAAAATCCCGAACTTCATGGGTGGGATATAGAAAAAAAATTAGTTAATACCGCCAAACAGATAGTCCCCAAGGCATATTTTAAAAATACCGACGCACTTTTAAATGAAGATTATGAAAAGTTTGACTTTGTGATAGGCAATCCACCATATTATGAATTCAAGCCATCTACAGAGATAAGAAAGAAATTTAAAGATGTAATCAATGGGCGAGTGAATATATTTAGCTTATTTATTTATCAAGGGATAAAGTGGCTAAAAAAAGGCGGATATTTGGCTTATGTTGTTCCCCCATCAATGAACAATGGAGCTTATTTTCTAAAACTAAGAAAATTTATAGTCGATCATTCAAATATTGAGTATCTTCGCATTCTTGATGACCCAAAACTTTTTAATGGTGCTCTACAATCAACAATGCTTCTTATTCTTAGAAAAGGTAAAAATAAAGGAAATTATTTGTTTGAAAAAAATAGGATTTTAATATTCAGCGAAGATACGCAGTATCTAGAAAAAGCTTTTAAAAAAAGATTAACATTATATGATCTTAACCATGAAGTAAAAACGGGTAGATTGATATGGAATGAGAATAAAAATCTTTTAACAAACAGCCCTAAAGAGGGAATTCCATTAATTTGGTCACATAATATAACCTCCGATGGATTAAAATTACCGACAAGCAACAATGGAAAACCTCAGTATGTTAAAAGAAAAGATTTTGATGTGGGCCCAGCTATTGTAGTGAATAGAATTACCGGTTCAGTAAAAACGGCAAAACTAAAATCAGCCATTATTCCAGCTAGAATGAAGTTTATCGCCGAAAATCACGTTAATGTAATCTTTCCTCCTTCAAAACAAAAACAGTTAAAAATGGGTTTTGAGAGTTATTTGCCAAAAACAAAATTGTCTCTTGAAAATATAGCTCAGCAATTATCTTCCACAGAAAAACTGCAAGTTGTGAGAAACATTACAGGAAATACTCAAATTTCTAAAACTGAATTAGAAAAGTTATTTCCGATTGATACCAAAATTGATTCCAGCGGTTAAATCAAAGACATTAAGACAGGGAGTTTTAATCCCCTGAGCAATGTTTTTCCAATGCAAAACTATTTGTAACAATGGAATCGCTTTTTTGCTTTTACTTTCTATCCCAACTAACCTGCAATGAGTTAATCCTTTTGGAAAAACAATTTTAAAATCAGAAAATTTTGTTAATAAATATTGTATTCGCTCTCCAACATCTTCCTTCCTAACAATTATTTTATTCTTATGGGAGTTACTATAATATACAAAAAGGTTTTGAATTTCTTGAAAAAGATCATCCTTATCTATTAAATTTTTTAATTCTTCTTTTTGATGTATTCCTAATATTAACAAAACAAAAAATCTCTTAATTATTTCCTTTTGCTGTTTTTGACTAGATAGATAATTCAAATATTCTATTTTTTCTTTTCTATCACGCTTACTAATGCTGTCTAAAATAGAGACGGCCTTTTTATTTCCTCGCTTCTTCAGTTCTCTCAAATATCTTGCCTTTTCCTCTTTTTGAGATGTTTTGTTTTCTATTTTCAAAATCCTTTTGGGATACTTACTGTAACGATCAAGATAATCATCAACCCATTTATCGTGCTGATTTTTCTGCCTGAAATCTTTCCAGCTTATAGTTTTGTTGGTAAATAATAAATTTTCTGTAAGTGCATTTTGACTAATATTTGCTTTAGTGCCAACTCCTAATTTCGTATCGCTCATTTTAATTTCAATAAAAATATCATTACCATTAGAAATAATCAAAATATCTCCAGTATTGTCATAACGATTACCTAAATGACGAGCTGAATTAATTTTTGGAAAATCTTTTTTAATCTTCTCCCCCAAGGCAAGCGCATGGTTAAACCAATGGTTTTTTCTATCAAAATCAGTAACTTTCTGAGATCTTAGTATTTTTACAATAATCTTTTCCGCTTCTTCAATTGATTGTCTTTCATGTTTACCCATGTTTTTTTTATTTCAAAAAATAAGAAATATTTCTTTTATAGATTCGAGCAAATTCTTTTAATATAACGACGTCGATACGTCTCTGTCCAGACTCAACTTTTGAAACATAAGATTG